>JAGVDA010000211.1 GCA_020058975.1 Thermosynechococcus sp. WC_1
ACGACCGCGTTGATAATGGCATCAACATGCACTGAGGTTTCAGCCAAGGGTTCTCCGTCAGAACTGGGGTAAAAAATTTCTGTAATATTAGAAGCGGGGCGAGTAGCGACCATCTTCAATTGCAGCGCTCGTTAAGTGCTTACATATTAGCAATTTGGGAAGGTTACGACCGTTGACCCATCACTACACGCCAGAACTCGCTACAACGCTAAAACAACGGCGGCAAACGTTAGGCGATCGCCTAACCACTCCCGTCCTGCTCTGGTCTGGCTCAGCACCTGCGCGTAATTTTCCGGCGAACCACCATCCCTTTCGTGCCAGTAGTCACTTTTTGTACTTTGCTGGGGTTCCGCTTCAAGACGCGGTTATTTATCTCCATCAGGGGCAGCTCACGCTATTTATGGAAGATGCCACCCCCGCCGACGCCCTTTGGCATGGCTCTTCTCCAACCCGCAGTGCGATCGCTGATCGCCTGGGTGCCGCTGCCCATTATCCACTGGCAGAACTGCGTCAGGTCGCTCAGGGTGCAGCAACCATTCCAGTACAAAACGCTGCTACTCGTCAGCAGCAGATGCAGGTCTTAGGTCGACCTTTGGGTGAAGCTAATGCGCTGCAAGGGCAAGATTTAGCCTTAGCCGAGGCTTTAGTCGCGCTCAAGTTGGTGCAGGATGATGGGGCGATCGCCGCTCTCCAAAAAGCTGCCAACGTAACGGTCAAAGCACACCTTGCCGGAATGGCGCAAACTCGCCACGCCAAAACCGAAGCCGAAGTACGAGCAGCCATGGAAATGGTGATCATGGCATCACAAATGGAGCCTGCCTACCAAAGCATCGTGACCACCCACGGTGAAGTTCTGCATAGCCAAACTTACCATCACAGCCTTAACCCTGGAGATTTACTGTTAGTAGATGTCGGCGCAGAACATCCCTTGGGGTGGGCGGCAGATGTGACGCGGACTTGGCCTGTTTCTGGTCAATGGTCTGATTCGCAGCGAGCAATTTATGAAGTCGTTTTGGCTGCTCATGATGCCTGTATTGCCAGAATTCAACCTGGCATTGAATACCGCGATATTCATTTAACAGCGGCAAAAACGATAACTGAGGGGTTGGTTGCCCTTGGCATTCTGAAAGGGGATGTTGCGACGTTAATGGAGCGTTCTGCCCATGCGCTGTTCTTCCCCCACGGTATTGGGCACCTGCTGGGCCTGGATGTGCATGATATGGAAGACCTTGGCGATTTAGCGGGGTATGCACCAGGTCGAAAGCGCAGCCATGATTACGGCATGCAGTATCTACGGCTTAACCGTCCTTTACAGACAGGTATGACTGTCACCATTGAGCCAGGGTTTTATCAAGTGCCTGCAATTTTAGAAAATAGCAAGAATCGAGATACCTTTGCAGACTGCATTAATTGGGAGCGGCTGGCAGACTTTAAGGACGTGCGCGGAATCCGCATTGAAGATGACGTACTTGTGACCGAAACCGGATGCCGAGTTTTAACCTCAGCCTTACCCACCCAAGCCGATGAAGTGCTTCAGTGTTTAAAGTCCTGAGGTTGATAATGAGAACAGCAGCGTAACATTAAAGCCCTAAACACTTTGAGGTAGCGTTCCCTATGATCTTATCTCCCATACAAAAAACGCTTGCGGTTGGTACACTCCGACGCATTCACCACATTGCCCTAAACGTCAAGGACATGGTGGCCTCGCGGCAGTTTTACGGCGAAATCTTAGGACTGCACGAATTGACCGGAGATGAAGTGCCAGAAACCCTGCGATCGCTGGTTGCCCAAGGCAAAGTTGCCAACTTCATCACCCCAGATGGCACAGTCCTTGACCTATTCTGGGAGCCGGAACTGACGCCGCCCAACCTTGACCCCAAACAGCAGTTTACCCGTGCCAATCACTTGGCCTTTGATATTGCGCCGGAGTTATTTGACCAGGCTGTCACCGTCATCCATCAAAACCAGATCTTGATCGACCACGGCCCCATCACCCGCCCGACCGGACAAGGCATTTATTTTTATGACCCCGATGGCTTTCTGGTAGAAATTCGCTGCGATGCGTCTTCGGTTTGAGCTTTGAACTATTTTGGCACCGCCGCCGTCAACACCTCATGGCCTGTCGCCGTTACCAACACATCATCCTCAATCCGAATCCCAATGCCACGCCAGCGTGCAGGCACCTCCGGCTGATCTTCGGCTAGCTTAATGTCTGGGCCAATGTATAAACCAGGTTCTACCGTGACGACATTCCCCACCTGAAGCGGCTGCCAGGTTTCTTTACCAATTTTGTAAAAGCCCGCATCGTGGACATCTAAACCTAACCAGTGCCCCGTGCGGTGCATATAAAAAGGCTTGTATTTTTCTTCTTCAATGAGCTTGTCCACTTCACCCACGAGAAGCCCTAGGCTTACTAACCCTTCTGTTAAAACGCGAACGGCAGCATCATGAAAGGCGTTATAGGGGTTCGTCGGCTGGATTTGGGCGATCGCCTTCTCCTGAGCTGCTAACACCAAGTCATAGAGAATCCGCTGCTCCTCGGTCATAGATTCTCCCACCGCAAACGTGCGGGTAATATCTGCGTTGTAGTAGCCGTAGCTAGCCCCCGCATCAATCAAAAGCAGATCCCCATTCTGCATTTGGCGATTATTGGTGGTGTAGTGCAATATACAGGCGTTGTCGCCCGAGGCCACAATGGAAGGATAGGCAGGCCCCTGTGCGCCATTTTTACGAAAAATGTACTCCATCTCAGACTGGATTTCGTACTCATAGCGTCCTGGCTGCGCCATCTCTCGCGCTACGTTGTGGGCTTCGACGGAAATGGCGATCGCCTTTCTCATCAACCCCAACTCTGTCTCACTCTTAACCATCCGCATCCCATGCAGGGTAAACCCCACATCTTCGATCGCCGTGGGGCCGGTACCGCGTTTGCCGTAGCTTGTAATGAGACGCTGCCAGTGGTTGAGCAGGGTTTGGGTAAAATTGCGATCGCGCCCCAGTCGGTAGTAAATTCGGTCTGCTTGCTCTAAATACTTGGGCAAATGCTGATCTAGTTCAGCAATGGGGTAGGCTTCATCCGCGCCATAGCGCTCTTTTGCCGCGTCTATGCCAACGCGGTAGCCATGCCAGGTTTCTTTCTCTGGATCTTTAGGCTGCACAAACAATACAAACTTGTGTTCTTCATGGTGGGGTGCAAACACAGCCACCGCATCAGCTTCATCAAACCCTGTGAGGTAAAAAAAGTCGCTGTCTTGCCGAAAGTTATACTCCACGTCATTATGCATGACGGCAGTCGGGGCACTGCGAAAAATGGCTGTACCCGCGCCAATTTTCTCCATTAAGGCTTGTCGTCGCTGTTGATATTCTGTTTGCATTGCTGTACTACAGAGCAGAAAAAGAGATTTACGTCTCTCATTGTGCAACAAACCCTGAAGAGACTGCGCGTACCGAGTTTTCTTCAGGATTTGGCTGAGTAAAACAAATCTACTAAAGCAATCACATCAAGCGTTTATTTGCCATAAACCTGGAGCGTCGCAGGCCGACGAGAAGAATTATCGGTATCGCCCACCACCACAATCGCCGTCACACAGCGTCGATTGCCTTTGAGATCAATCCAGCGCGTCTCAGAACCTTGATTAATCTTGGAGCGAACGGACAGATCTTCAGTCTGATTGTTGCCAAAGCGGACTCGCAGCAGCTTAATATCGGCAGTGCCTTTGACGGCTGCCACCTTAATCGAACTAATAGGCTGATTGCGTGGACATTTACCTAAGCGAATCACATCTCGATCATTCTCAGCATAAGAAAGCTGCGTTTTCCCCAACAGATAGCCCTGCTGAGGACGCGCTTGCGAAACAAGGGGTAAAGCCAATGAAGACAGTACCAGCGCAGAAATGCCAAGCTTTTGGATTAGAAATGATGTAGACATAATAGTTCCGCCTTTCCTTAAGCAATGTACCAAGTCACCAGAACACTGAGACGACTTCAAAGCAACTGCTGCACAATCATCTCAGCATTTCGGCTCTACTGCTAATGACTTAGGTCTATCTAACTTTGTTTCAACTTCACCCAATTTGGGCGAGGTTGAAACATTGAAACGTTATGAATTTTGGGCAAAGACTTTACGATCTTTAAAATGATCGACTATTCTCGATGAAAGGCCGAGCGATTAAGTGGTTGAACTTAATTTTTGGCGATGGGCAGGCTTAAACTTGGGGGTATCTATGCAGCAGGCAGTGAACAACAAAGGAAGGACGCTCCGTGGCAAACGACGCCCATATCAAAGAACTTAAGATTGGCGTAGATCATTGGAATAGCTGGCGTAGGCGTCACTTTGCCGAGCAGCCTGACTTGAGTGGCGCTGACCTCAACGGCATTAATCTTAATGGAGCCAATCTGATTGGCGTAAACCTCAGTAAAGCAAATTTGAGCTGTGCAAGCTTAAAGGGTGCGTTTTTAAGCTGTGCTAATCTCAGCTTTGCCTATTTAAGCGAAGCAAACCTCAGCAAAGCCAATCTCAGCAAGGCCAATCTTACCAAGGCAGATTTGAGCTTTGCTGACCTCACAATCGCCACCCTAATCGAAGCCGACCTCAACCGTGCCACGCTGATTGAGACGATTTTGGCGGGGGCGAACCTTAGCTTTGCCGATCTTAATCGCGCCAACCTAACTAAGGCCAATCTTGAAAATGCCAATTTGACCAAGGCTATTTTGATTGAGGCCGTATTAGATCATGGTAATTTGCGGGGCTGTAATCTAAATCAGGCGATCGCCAGTGAAGCCAGCCTAAGAGAAGCAAACCTGATCGAAGCCCGACTCAATAAAGCCGACTTCAGTTTTTCCACCCTCATCGAAGCCAACTTCCGGCGGGCAAACCTCAGCAAAGGCATTTTTATAGAGACTAACTTCCGAGGAGCAAACCTGCGAGAAGCAAACCTCCGCAAAGCACGTTTTGTGCGCGCCAACCTCGGCAGCACCGACCTCACCGAAGCCGATGCCACCGAAGCAAACCTAGCAGGCGTCGATCTCATTCGTGCCACCCTCACCAAAACCCTTTTGGTGCAGACCACCCTCAAAGAAGCCAAACTGAGCGGCGCAGACCTCACCAAAGCAACCCTCACCAATGCAGATCTCAGTGAAGCCGACCTGAGCGAAACCGACCTCACCAAAACCGATCTGCGGCAGGCGAACCTTACCCAAGCAGACCTTACCCGCAGCAAAATTTCTGCCACCAACTTTAGCGGCGCAACCCTAACGGGCTTTTGTCTTGAAGACGCACAGCTCAGCAGCACCACAAAACTCGAAGGCGTAACGTGTAGCTTTGTCTACCTCAAGCGCAATAACCAAGATCGCCGCCCTAGCGCTGGAGAATTTTTGCCAGAAGAATTTGCACAGCTCTTCCATAGCGCCCTCGAAACCCTCAACCTCACGCTCCATGCAGGTGTGAACTGGACTGCTTTCGCCCACTCTATCAATCGGCTCAACGCAGAATATCAAGCCGCGCAGCTTGGCATTCAAAGCATTGAAAATAAAGGAGATGGCATTATTGTTCTTAAACTTAGCTCTGCCCCAGGCATTGATACCGTCCAAATCCACCGCGACTTCATGCGGATCTATGAAGAAACCAAGCAGACTCTCGAAAACCGACGCCAGCTCAATACCCGCGATACGCTCTTGGGGCATGGCACCGCTGACAGTACCCATCCTCGTGAATCTATTAATCAGCTTTTTGAATTGCTGAGTCCCAGTCTTGGTACCCCTGCAACTTTGCGGTCTACCTCTCGAAACAGTTTAGAGCCTATACCCGTTAACCCTTTAGCACCAACGGCTATCAGCACAACCACCGATATTGCCACAGCCTTAAAAACCATCCTGTCCGACCTCGCCCAGCGTTATCCCGATGCAACCCAATCCCAGCGGCTAAATGTTGCGGCACTCGAAATCCAGCAAAAAACAAAAAATGATGCTCGCTTTAAGGCCAAGCTCTCCGAGGCAGTGCAGTCAGGAAGCTTCATTATTGATCAACTGCTGCTGACGAATCCCTTCGTTCCATTTAGCTTTGAGCTGTTGCAAGACTGGCTAGAATTGAACCCCGCACTTTCAGCGGTGGCTCCTCAACCCCAGAGGGCTTGACAAAAGCAGGTGGGAGAAACGGTCAAGATGATAGGCTGAAAGGATGATTTTACCTACTGCATAGCCCTAAGCCCTCATGAACTGGTCTACCTTACTTCAGCAGCTTTTAGATGGACAGTCTCTGACACAACCTCAAGCTGTTGAGCTGATGCAGGGCTGGCTTAACCAAGAAATTGAGCCAGTTTTGTCAGGCGCAATTCTAGCGGCGCTCCAGGCCAAAGGCGTAGCGGCGGATGAACTGGTGGGCATGACCTCAGTGCTTCTAGATCAGTCTAAAGCCCCCTGGTCTGCCGGACGTAAACCCCTTCATCTCATTGATACCTGCGGAACGGGTGGGGATGGTGCTTCAACATTTAATATTTCGACCGCAGTCGCCTTTGTTGCAGCAGCAGCGGGCATCCCCGTTGCCAAACACGGCAATCGCTCAGCTTCTAGCCGCGTGGGTTCAGCGGATGTACTAGAGGCGCTGGGGCTAAACCTGATGGCTGACTTGACCCAGGCGCAGGCGGCGGTAGAGACGGTCGGTATTACCTTTTTGTTTGCACCAGGTTGGCACCCTGCCATGAAAGCGGTCGCGCCATTACGCCAAACCTTAAAAATCAGGACCATTTTTAATCTCTTGGGACCTTTAGTCAATCCTTTGCGTCCGACGGGTCAAGTTTTAGGGGTATACCACGCTAGCTTATTGATGCCCGTTGCTCAGGCACTGCACCAGCTTGGGATAGAACGAGCCGTTGTCCTCCACGGCAGAGAACGATTGGATGAAGCAGGGTTAGGAGATATCACAGATCTTGCCGTCATCTCTAATCAGTCTGTCCAACCCCAAACGATAAATCCTGTGGAGTTAGGGCTAACGCCAGCCTCTTTAGAGGCCCTTCAGGGTGGAGACGTTTCTGAGAATGCCCAGATCCTTCAGGCTGTTTTACAGGGAAAGGGCACCACTGCTCAGGCCGATGTGGTTGCGCTGAATGCAGCCTTTGCGCTGTTTGTCGGGGGCGTAGTAGAAGATTACGCCACAGGGGTAAAGCAAGCACACCAAATTTTGGCAAGTGGTGCAGCCTGGGACAAATTAGCGGCGCTCGTTCAGTTTTCTCAGGCTATCTAGATGCTCATTTAATAGGTAAATTGCAATAGGTAAAACGTACACTGTTTTCCCTTAAGTGACTATGCCAGAATGAAGGGCATGGAAAATTGGGGGATGCAAAACGCTTGTGATTGAGGTTGAAGTCATCAGCAGCTTAAGGCTTTGCTGAGGGCGCAGGGGGGCAACACTTGGCCACATCATTTAACGGTGGCTCGGTTGACTGCCCGCGCTCTGCGGCTTCAGCGCAGCACCCTCATGCAGGTGAGTAGTACCGCTGCCTATCAGGGGCAACATCGCCTAAGCTATCTTGCATCGCTGCTGCTTTGGTCAGAACCCGTCATTTTAGTGGCAACCCCTGAAGTACAGCATTCGCTGTGTCATCGTGAGCTGCCAAGGTTACGAGAATGGCTCAATCTTGCTAAGCCAGTTTGCCCCGTTAAGACCTGGCCAGATCCTCATTTTTCTGGCATTGCACTGTTTTCTCCTCAAGATTGGCTCCAGCATCGTCTCCCGCATTCGACTGCACTGCCCCCAGGGGTGCCCGTTGTGATTGATGGTGCTGAAAGTCTAGAAGAATGGACGCGCGTCCACCTTACTCAAACGCTTCTGCCTCAGGATTGGGATGCACTGCTGTGGGCTTATCCTACTCAGGTTGAACGCATTCGGGATGTGCGTGCGGCCTTGACCTATTCGCTGTTTCAGCATCCACCCAATCCCTATGGCTGCGTGATGGTGGACACAGAAGATCGCCGCTTGCTGAATCGCCTGGTTCAGCAATTGCACAAAGATACGGGCGAGAGTTTTCTGGGGGCATGGCGACAATTTGCCGATACGCTCCTTCAGCCCAATACCCTGGTGTGGGCGGTAGTGGATCGATCGCAGGGCTGTTTTACCCTCAATAGTGCGCCCATTGAGGTTGCGCCTGCACTGGAGCCATTGTGGGCAGGGCGAACCCAAATTCTGCTGAATGGCGTGATTGATTTAGATGCTCAGTCAGAGCTATTTCAGCTTCAGGTTGGCCTCACAGATTTGACCTGTGTGCAGTTTACGACCGATCGCCATAATGAGGCGCTCTCGCTCTATTTGCCCGATGGGGTGCCAATGCCAAACACCCCAGAGTTTGCCCCCGCGCTGATGAATCAGCTCCATCAGCTTTTGACCCTTCGGTTTGAAGCGGATACCTTTAGCGTGCTGATTATTGATGACTTGCCCCTCAAGTCTCGCATTGCCTCTACGTTGGCGGCAGAATTTGGCTCTCGCATTAAGGTAGAACGGTCAGACTGTCAGCTAGGAGATGTACTCATTACGGGCTGGTCTTTTTGGCAGACACACCAGCGCAGTTTGCCGCACCCGAATCTCATGGCGATCGCCACTCTCCCGTTCCCTTCTCTAGAAAATCCGAAGGTTGCCGGACGGGTGGCCTACTATAAGCAGCAGCGTCAAGACTGGTTTCGACTGTACTTACTGCCAGAGGCGGTACGGATTTTACAGCAGGCGATCGCCCCCCTCCGTTCTCAATCCAATCTATTGGCGCTCTTCGATAGCCGAGTGCTGCATCGAAGCTATGGACTTCAGGTGCTGGTGGCCTTAGAGCCTTACGCGAGGCTGAACTATCTAGAACCGTCCATTTTGATTCCGCCCCAATGTTCGGTGTAGGCCAGCCCCCATAGTAGGATGGCTGTAGAGCATTGAACCGAAAGGGTTTACGCCCTATTGATTAGAACCATTAGCCATGCCGAAGGAGCAATACAAATGGGTGAATCAAAGCGAAGAAAAGAGCAGCTCGGCGATAAATATGGTGAAGAAAAGTCGAGTCTTCCAGGGTTGCCAGGGCTATCCTTTGGCAAAGCAGACAGCGAAAAATTTGTGCAGTGGACCACCCGTGGGGCTTGGATTGGCATCTTTGCGTTAGGCGGCGGCTGGGTGTTCATTCGCTTTATTGGCCCTAGCTTTGGCTGGTGGGAAGTTCAGTAATTAGCAACAGCGGCACCCTTATCTCTAAAAACTTTCATGGAACGTGACTTTCAAGCCCTTGCCCACCAGTACAAATCTGCCCTTCTCAACGATGTGATCCCTTTTTGGGAAAAGCATTCCGTCGATTGGCAGCATGGCGGCTACTTTACCTGCCTTGATCGCACAGGCAAAGTTTACGATACCGATAAGTTTATCTGGCTCCAAAACCGCCAGGTGTGGATGTTCTCCACGTTTTATAACTGCATTGAGCCGCGTGAAGATTGGCTCAACATTGCAGCTAATGGCGCTACTTTTTTAGCAAATCACGGTCGTGATGCCAATGGCGACTGGTATTTTGCCCTGACTCAAGACGGTCAGCCCTTGGTACAGCCCTACAATATTTTTTCAGATTGCTTTGCCGCAATGGCCTTTAGCAAGTTTGCGCTGGCGTCTGGGCAAGACTGGGCAAAGGAAGTAGCGCTCCAGGCTTACAGCAACGTCCTGCGTCGCAAAGATAACCCCAAGGGCAGTTATACAAAAGGCTACCCTGGCACACGCCCCATGAAGTCTTTGGCGGTGCCGATGATTTTAGCCAACCTCACTTTAGAGATGGATTGGCTGTTGCCCCAGGAAACCCTGAACTGCGTCCTTGACGAAACGGTGAAAGAAGTCATGACAGATTTCTTAGATCCGGTGCGAGGCATTATGTTTGAGAATGTGACGCCAGAGGGGTCACACCTCGACTGCTTTGATGGACGACTGCTGAACCCAGGGCACGGCATTGAGGCCATGTGGTTCATTATGGATATTGCCAACCGCCAAGGTGATGCCGCCACCATCAACCGTGCGGTGGACGTGGTACTCAATATCCTCAACATTGCTTGGGATAAAGACTACGGCGGCCTGTACTACTTTATGGACTCAGAAGGCCATCCGCCCCATCAGCTTGAGTGGGATCAAAAACTGTGGTGGGTGCATTTAGAAACGTTGGTGGCTTTGGCAATGGGCGATCGCCTCACCCATCGTCCAGAGTGCTGGGAATGGTTCCAGAAGGTGCATGATTATGCTTGGTCACATTTTGCCGATCCAAAATATGGCGAATGGTTTGGCTACTTAAACCGTCAAGGAGAGGTATTGCTCAACCTGAAGGGCGGCAAGTGGAAGGGCTGTTTTCATGTGCCCCGTGCGCTATACCTCTGCTGGCAGCATTTGAGCTATTGAGTGCTTACGTACCCTAATTCGTCAGTGCTTGACGTTCCGGTTGAGCGGCTGACAGTCAATACCATTCGGTCAAGAAAAAATCGTTAGGTTTGGCTAACAGAAGAATGCAGCATACAGCCAATTGTTCAAGACCAATAGGCATCTAACCGAACAGTCTTAAGCTGACACTAACTTTTGCATCACCACCGAAATCTCTCGACAGTCCGCTCCAACGGGGTTGTTCAGCCTGATGACCAACTCGCGGAAACGCAGTACTCATACAAAGCTTTATTACAATTCCGCTTTCTAACGATCTCAGAATGGATCTTTGAGTAACCAAGAACTCTCATAGAGTCAGAAAGCAAAGCTGCTGTGTCAACCATATTACCAAAAAAGGTTGAATTGCCAACAATATAATGAAGTTCAGCCCCATTTTCTAGAATAGGTCTTATTGAACTCAGATGTAAGTGCATATCGTGAAAATACTTCAAAACGTAAATTGCCAAAAGGTTTGAATTTTTCCCCTCCGACATCTTTATTCTTTCTACGGTTGAGAAGATTTTTTCTGGCAAAACTTCTTCTTGCATTTTCCAAGAATTAAGACGGCTAGTTGCAATTCCCCAAGTTCCACCAATTGCTAACCAATCTAGTTCACCTGCCTCTTTGGCCTCGCCTATAAATTTTGTCCAGTACATGTATGGACGAAGTTCGCGAATATAACTAATTCGATTTGGATAAGGAGGCGAAGTTATAACCTTATTTATCTTGATGTTGTCTAGATTACCTATATTTCGAGCATCTACTCTCAATACTTTTGCACTACCAATAATATGTTTCTCAGCGGCTTTGAGTATAAATTCAAGAATGCTCAAAAAAAGCTCTTCGATAAATTCAATTTTATAATAAATTACTGTGTCACTAAATGACATAGAAACATGATTAAAAGCTGCCGATGAGGTTTCGATTGTCAAGCGACAGAATGCAATCCAAACAACACTATATTCATCGTTCTCTTTAGGTTCTCCAAAGTGTCTTACTAGGGCAGTTCGTAGAGATGCAAGGATATTGAGGGTGTAGCTAGACCACCACCGCTCAATATTAAATATTTGTGGTGTCCAGTTGTCTTGATCCACATGGCTTTTATATTCTTTCAAGGTCTGCTGCACTTTTTCGCGAATCTCTAGTAAGCAATCCTCGGAATAATTTCGATATTTAGCATTTCCAAACCAAATAAGAAATGGGTTGATATCAAATGTAAACGCTTGGTTCCCTCGTTCGGCAGCTACAAGCCCTGTTGTAGCCGTACCAGAAAAAGGATCAAGAATAATTGCTTCCATGTCAACTGAAGACAAAAGGTTTTCAACAAGCTTTACTCCATATGCTGGCGTGAGTCGAAGCCACCCGTGTCGCCCAAGGCTGCGATTAGCTTTGAAAGTGTATTCAGATCGTTGTTGGACAGTAGATCTCATCACTCTGCCCTAAGTAAAATTTCTAAGGTGCTGTAAACTTCGCTTTTTATGACTTCAGAGTTTCGATGAAAAAACTCTGCTAAGTCATAGCCTAAGACTTCTTTGGAGAAAGCAAATAGCGAAATTTGAGTGCTACCTGACGTTGTTCCAATAATTATTCCTCCACGACTATTCCGATAACGCAGCACCAAATCTGTGTCAATCTGGGATGAAAAAATCGCGAAGACTGGTAGATAGCCGTTTGCCCAAGCAACAGCAATATTGTCTATGTCCGCATTCTGTCTCTTGCTATCTTTGCTTTTATATCCCTGCCGAACTTCAAAAACGGCTCCGTTTAAAGGTGCAGGAACACTGAGAGAGGTACTATAGTCCGCTATCCACTCAATAACTTTAGCTCTAACGTCAGGATTCCTAATTTCGTTAAGTTCTAGTCGCGCATCTAACGACAAAGTTTTATTCTTGTCGTTTTTAGTCTTTGCAATGTAAGACCACAGCGCATACCTTTGATCTTCGTATTGCGCTGAGTCAATTATTATTTGTCTGAATAGGTTTTCACACCCTTTTCCAATCTGTCTATAAACCGAAGTCATACCCCCTGCGGCTTTATGAGCAGCATACATCAAATCTGAGTCAAGACCAATCCATGAATAGAATGGGTCTGCTCCATAGATTGATAAAAACCGTGCCAGATCTAGCCCTTCATCTCTATTACCTAGACCGAATTTGGGCTTATATCGTCTGCATACCTTTATGGGATCTAAAAATCTCTTGAGGTAAAGGCTTTCATCGGTCACGGTAAAGTCCACACTCCGTACTTGAACCAACAGAGTATAGCGTGAACTTAGCGTTGTGCAATTTATCAATAACTTAAAACTACCGACCCAACCTGAAAATTAAGCAAGCTAACGAGCCTTTAAATTTGCAGCAGGCTTCTTCAGCTCTTCAGGGTGGCTAGGAGGAATGCCCTCTACGCTAATCAGTGTCTCAATGACAGACTTCACAATCGGAGCCGCAACGGTTGAGCCAAAGGCATCATCGCCCTTCGGTTCATCCACCACTGCAAAAATCACATACCGAGGCGATTCAACGGGAAAACTGGCGACAAAACTCGTAATACGCGCATTGCGATAGGTGCCGCCTCCCGCTTTCTGAGCAGTTCCGGTTTTGCCGCCCAAACGATAACCAGGGATTTTGGCAGGCTTGCCAGTCCCATTTTCGACCACGCTTGCCATCATCTGGCGAACGCTGGCGGTAGATGCCTCTGAAAAGACTCGGCGGGGCGATATGAGTTCGGTTTTGGAGATGAGCTTACCGCTGGGGTTAAATAGCCCCTCTGTGACGTGAGGTGTCACCATCATGCCTCCATTGGCGATCGCCGAATGGAGCTGCGCCATCTGAATGGGCGTCACCGAAAAGCCCTGTCCAAAGGCGTTTGTTGCTGCCTCGATGGGATAGTCTACAAACTGAGGCCGATCTTTCATGCTGCCCGCTGTTTCAAAGGGCATATCGGTACCCGTAATTTCGCCAATGCCAATTTTTTTGAGATAGTCGTAGTAAGTCGCACGCTTGACGCGCTCCATAATGCGAACCATCCCAATATTGCTGGACACCTCCAGCACCTTGGTAATATTGATCGCTCCGTAGGCAGAACCATCGTTGTTTTGAATCGGCCACCCACCCACAGAAATGTTGCCTGGGTCGTAGACAACCGTATCTGGTTTAATGGCACCCGCATCTAGGGCGATCGCCACGTTAATGGGCTTAAAAGTAGAGCCAGGTTCGTAAAGATCGGCGATCGCCCAGTTTCTGAATAGCGCAGGGTTTGCCTTATAAAACTGACTGGGGTCAAAAGACGGTTCTGCTGCCAAAGCTCGCAGTGATCCGTCCTTT
This sequence comes from Thermosynechococcus sp. WC_1, assembly GCA_020058975.1. GTDB lineage: Bacteria > Cyanobacteriota > Cyanobacteriia > Thermosynechococcales > Thermosynechococcaceae > JAAURS01. Next base: position 13,729 of record JAGVDA010000211.1, read on the forward strand.
ACATCCATTACCACCACAGCGCCACGCAGCGCATTGTACTGCTTTAGCTTTTTGTGGAGCGCCATTGTTGCAGACCACTGCAATCGAGTATCCAGCGTCAGCTTCAGGCTTAACTCATCAGCATTGAGCGGACGCGTCGAAAACTGATTGGGCAATAAATAACCATTGCCATCCTCAGAGACTTTGTCAGAGGGTGGTTTCGCCTTCAGCCAGGTCTGTAGGCTATATTCCAGTCCGGCCTGTCCCAGATGATCTCCATCCACATAGCCCACAATCGAAGACATCAGGTCTTTTTGTGGGTAGTTACGGCTCCATTCTTGGTTTAGCTCTACCCCATCTAGCCCCAGTTTGCGAAGGTTAGCTGCCGTCTCTTCAGACAGGTTGCGAATCACAGGAATTCCAGTTTTGCCACTTTCAAAAAGGCGTACCAGCTCATCGGTCGGCATTTTTATAAGGGGCGAAAGCGCCACTGCCATATCCGCCCTGCTTTTCTTGAACATCATAGGATGCACAAACAGGCGAAAGGTGGGTTCATCTTTTGCCAAAATATTGCCGTTGCGATCC
>JAGVDA010000083.1 GCA_020058975.1 Thermosynechococcus sp. WC_1
CGGTACGGTGCTTAGTAACAGCGATAAAGCTCTAATCGAATCAGTAAAAGCAGTCCAAGGGATTCAGCTTTATGAAGAAGACTTGCATGAGATGTCTGCCCTCAAGTCTGCGCTTTTGTTAGATCCTGACCGAATTGTAGATATTGATGGGGTAGAACATGCCCCCTTTGACCCTAGTGTCAAAAACGGGAAATTCTTTGGCTCCATTGCGGGGGGACTGATCGGCCTCGCAGTCGCTGCTATCCCTGGGGTCAATATTGGGGTTTGGACGCTGATTGCGATCGGATCTACCGTTGGCGGTCTTATTGGTGGCCTGTTAGCTCCACGCCCCAGGAAACCTGCTGAGGAACGGTTCGCCCCCTCCCCTGGATTTAATGGCGGTGGCACCTTAGCACCGCTGGGCGGCGTAGTGCCGTTGACCTTTGCGAATCGGTCTATTAATCCCTACGGCGGGGTGCGGGTGTCAGGCTACCTTGTCAATTCTAAGGTTGTCACTAGAGAAGGCGCTCAAACACTCTACCAACTTTACTGTTTAGGGCTTGGCCCCATTGGAAGCATCAATGCCGAATCGGTTTTAATTGATGATCAATCTCTCCAAAATTTCTTAGTTGACGAGATTACAATTACGACTCGCTTAGGCACTCAAGATCAAACTGCAATTCCTGAATTTACTCATTACAGCCAGGTTGTTAGCCCCAACACAAACTCTTATTTTGGAGTGTCAAAACGCGAGACAATTCGATCTGGGAACGAGGAATCTGGATCGCTTGCCACATTTACCAATTTTGTAGATACAGCCGCTTCTGCTACAACAGGGATATTTATTCCTGTTAATGAGCTTACAAAAGACTCAGGGCTTGGTATTACGGACGGCTGGAATGCGGGTGCTTTTGGAGATCAAGCCATAACTGAGGGGACAGGATGGGCATTCTTTCAGCCGCTTGCATCAAACAAAGAAGTCGCTTTCGGAATCAGCCAAACCAATACTGATGCAGACTTTATCACCATTGAGTATTGCATTGTCCTTAAAAATGACGCGACCTACAGAGCCTATTACAACGGAACTTTAGTTTACGACAGCACTGGGGTAGACACATACACGACTCTTGCTCCAACTCCAGATTATTTTGTGATCGCGATCGCAGGAGGTTCGGTTGTAGTCCAGAAAAATTCAGACATTTTCTGGCAATTTACACAGCCTCCGACGGCAGGTGATTACTTTATTGACGTGTCAATCTATGATGCAGGGGCAAGCATAAAGAATATCAAAATTGGAAATACTTTTAATAGAGGAGCAGTAGCGGTCGGCAGCAGAACCACACTAAAAGTATCAGAGGAGAATTTTGAAAGTTTCATTCCTACAGAGCGCTACAGGATAGGGGAGACAGACTTCAGAGTAACCAGTAAAGATCGAGATACCTATACAGTTACGATCACCCCTGCTTTGCCTTTTTTCTATGCAGGGGTTCCATTTGATTTTTATGCGCTGCAAAAAGGCACAACCATTCATGCAGTCTATAAATCAACTTATGAAACAAGTAAATCTATAACTTTTCTTGATTTTAATTTTGGATGCTCACTTTACAAAAGAAGCACTAAAGACAATAGATTATGGAGTATTGGGGTTTGTTTTGACCTGTATATCAAGCCATTAGGCTCTCCAGATTTCTTGAAGATAGGTAGATTTTTGTTGACAGGTCGAAATCCAAACGGGTCAAGGCGATCGCTGCGAATCAAAAATCTACCCTATTTGAAATATTACTTTGAGTTTAGACCTATCACAGAAGTTGAATCAAGCTATACAGATCCTATTTATTGGATTGATGATTCAAACAAAGTAGGAACGGCTAATACGATTAGCATCAATTCCAATGTTGTGCAGATTGAGGTTGAGAGTGATGGAGCCACGCCAGGAGCTGTTCGGCTAGTTAGCCCAGCAACAACAAATGACTACATCAACGTTTCTGAAGACAAATTTCAATACTCTACCGAGTCAGGGCCACCTGTTCGGATTTCAACAGTGAATGAGTGTCTATATCCAGCGGATATAGGATTGCCTGCTGACATCATGAACTACAAGGGCTTTGCAATGATTGGGTATGGGATGTTAGCCTCTGACCGCCTGCTCAATGCCCCTCAAACTTCAGTCATCATTGAGGAAGGAATAATAGCTCCAAACCTTATGGCAGCAGGGGAAACATCAAATGCCAGCACCCTTACTGCACTAAACGATCCATCTGCAAATTTTATTGGTGATGGAGTATTGATTGGCTGGATCGTTCGCAACCTAACCCGACATATTGAAGCACCGATCACAGGAGTCACCGCCGGAACAATTTCAACAACGACCGCGCTGAATTGGAGACAGGGCGATCGCTACTTAGTTTATTTCAATGATTCGACTCCTTACTATGCAGATCAGTATGTCTACGCCATCTCTAACAAAGCGGCAGGGCTGGGGAATTATATTGATGGAGATTACTTTAATGATTACCCAAGCATTTGCGAAACGAGAAAACATGAGGTTCTAAATAAGCTGTTCCACGAAACCTCGCTATCAAGGTCAGTGAATTTTAGTGACTGGGCTAACGAGACGGCGCTGAAGTCATTATGCTTGCCTGGACGAATTGATGGACGATTTGGTTTGACGCCTGAAATTGAAAGCTCGATCAAAGGTGTTTATAATGCGGCGCGAGTGCGTGCTGTGCAATACGACTACGCTGCATGGAGTGAACAAGCCGTCAACAAAATTTCAGCGACTTGGTACGATGGCAGCGATGGAAAGTTTACGCCTAAATCCTGCATTGTGGAAACAACTGAAGCATACAATGGCACGGAGCCAATTGTAGAAGAGACGTTGGATTTAACAGGGGTAAACAATCCAGATCAAGCAAAACGAATTGTTCAGGTTTACATAAAGACCAGAAGACTTCAGGACAAACAGGTTAGCTTTGAGACTGACCTTCAAGAAATTTCAACCATGCCTGGAGACTTATTCGTCTTCAACCACCCAACGGTGGAATACAACTTTGAAGTATCTGGATGGGTTCATGAAACCAAGCCTTTTAACGCAGGCACCCAGACGATCGCCATTTCTCAAAAACTCAACATAAATACCCCTACGGGATACAGAGCTGTAGTTAAGTTTAGAGAAGTGGATGAGGTTCAGCTTGACATCCCTATGACCATCAACGCCAACCAGACGCTTACATTAAGTGGGCTAAATTATGAGGTTCAGATTGGGGATGTTGTGGTGATTGGAGCTGAGATTGTCACCCGCAACGTATTCCGAGCCACATCAATAAAACCGCAGATCTCAAAAAATACGATTTCCATCAGTGGAGTGCTAAGACCAGCCAGCATTTTAGATACGACTGGTCTGATTACAACTTGCGACCCTGTTTCTGCAACGCCGCCAGTTAGTGACTTTGGGGCGAGTTAGCCAAGGTCTGCCAACCATCTATCTACCAATTCATTGATAACCTTGGTGACGTCCTTCCCCTCATCTAAAGCTTTTACTCTGAGTTTTTTGTACTTCTCCGGCTTCATGTAAAACTTGCGAGCATCAGCGGGCTGGTGCCCTTCATTCTTTTCAGAATCACCTTGATTCAACAAAGCATCAAACCTCGTTTTTGCCACAGATCTCCTCTCCAATTTTCTTATAGCAGTTCCAAGCAATATTGCGATATTTATCTTTGGTCTGATTAACCACGACGCCTTGCACCGCCGCATGCTCAAACGCACGAAGCGCTCTAATCTCAGCATCAAATACAGGCAACCCTACGGCATTCAGCAATGCCCTCGCTTCTGCTCCCGCGTCCGAAGGCTTAGGATGCACTCTGGTCAGCAGCACCTTGAATTGGGCACCTGACCTAAGCATGTCCTTAGATATTTCCAAGGTTGGCCCTAGGCTCAGCGCGTCAGCAGTGGTAGGCAGAATCAGCAGGTCACATCCATTGATGAAAGCCTTCAGCTCATCCTTGGTAGGCTGAGCCGCTGTATCAATGACGATATGCTCGTAACTCCGAGCAAACCTGACCGCCTCTTTCTCGTCGCAAACCTTAAACGGCAAATTCCCCCGCTCATTCCAATGAAGAGACGAACGGTTTTGATCACCATCAACCAGCAAGGTAGGGGCGATCGCATTTAAGTACGCCGCCAAATGCACCGCCGTCGTGGTCTTTCCCACACCTCCTTTAAAACTCAACAGAGTAATAATCAATCGCCAAAGCCACAAAGAACCATGAGACTATAGCACCAAAGTAACAAGAGAGCAAGGGCAGACATGGGGATTCCGTGCAAGCATGTTACAATTTGAGCAAAAATACCGCGATCCCAATGCCATTCCAGTCGGACATCGTTGTCAAGAGTCAAAGTCAGGGGCCACCTGGATCTATAGGGGTTTCTGGCATTATTTCTCTCACTAATTCTTTTACGTTGCCTGCTAATGCTGCGGAGGTTTCTGTTACTCCAGCATCTAACAGCATTGATTCTTTGCTAGATGGGCAGTCTTATTATGGTTTGTTGCCAGGAACGACAGCAAATGTTGCCGTCAAGATCAGAAAAACTGGCACTCAGTATTTTCTCAAAAGTCTTTTTAAGCTAAGTGACCCCGTTGCTTTTCCTGCAAATACGTCGCTTTTTGTTTCTGGCGATCAGATGCTTTTGGCGATCGCCGCAGATGTAACGATTGCGGTTAGTGGGCCTACGGCGATCCAGCTTGAGCCAAATCCGTTTGTTGTGGGAGCGAGGGCATTGGTCGCAGCCTCATCAACTTCTGGAGTGATTGAGAGGACAATTGGAGGGACATTTTTTACGCCAGCCAACCTGGATGCTCCACTGGCGTTGACAGCATTTGTCGATTTTGTGGTTTTAGGGGTTCGAGCCGGATCTAACCCTACTTTGATTGGGAAAGCTGAGCTATCAGAAAGCGGAAAAACATTCTCAGTCGGTGGGGCAATTGATGCGATCAAGATTGGGCTTCTTAAATTTAATATTGGCGATAAATTCTCTGGCTGGGTTTTTAGCTTTAGAGATAAGTTAGATCAGATTGGATTTGGGCTAAGAACAAACGGAAGCCTATATCTTCATGGCTTCCAGCTTGGCGACAAATTCAAGCTTGATCTAAAGGATAAATTCTCAGGATATGTTTTAAGCATTAAAGATCTGCAAGGCAGGATTGCTTTTAGCATTAAATATGGTGGGTCTGTCACAGCGAACATCCTGTCTACAAAATCATTCACTCTTTCGAGTTTTAAATTTGTAGAAGAAATAAGATTTCATACAAAAAATATATTTAGCTTGAGCGATAAGCAAGGGAAGACTGCGATCGCCTTGAGGAAGACAGGGGCACTTTATGCCAATAAACTAGAGACAAACAGTATTGCTGATAATGGAGCATTAGATCCATTTTTAACAAGTAAGCTGACAACTTCAAATTTTCTGCGATATCTTGCCGTTAGGACAGTCCAGATTGTAATTCTGTCCATGAATGGGCAATCAAATTCAACAGGAGCTGATGGGATTCGGGATAATACCTCAAGCGGTTTTCAAGGGTATATTGACACCACGCAGATCTATGGGAACTACAAGCTGGTAGATACGGGGTCAGCGCCTCTTTATGACGGAACGGGCGATGTTTTAGCTTTTGCCCCATTGATTGAGCCGATCAAGCCTGTTACAGGTGGGCAGCTTGGCACATTAGCTTATCCTGCTAACATTGACGGGCAAACACAGGCAAGCCCTATTGCAAACGAATTCTCGCAGAAAATGCCAGGATTTGTCAGCGCAATTTCGGTGACGGGTCAGGCTGGACAATCCTTCTCCGTAATCTGCAAGGGTGGTTCGGGCAATGCTTGGGCAAAGATGCTCTATGAGGTAACAGCGCTTAAGAATTTGGCGATCGCCGCAAGCAAAACGTATAAGGTGGGGCCTCACTTTCTCATTCATGGAGAGAATGACGCAACTAATACAGGCTATAAAGCAAATCTATTGCAGTACGTTGTAGACCTACAGACTGATCTAAAGCCAATCTCAGGACAGCCTGAAGATGTTCCTTTGATTCTCTCTCAGCAAAATTCTTTTCCGTTCGATTTATCAGGAGAATGCTTAAGTTCTCAGTATCAATTTGAAGTAGCCCGTGACCATCCGCTGATTTATCTGGCCGCTCCAACGTATCAATATAAGTTTCTGCCACAGGCAAGCCCTAATAGTGGATCAGGAGTTCATAGAGATGCTTGGTCTGTAAGACGCGAAGGCATTAAGCTCAATCAGGTAGCCACTCTTGTGTGGGCGTTTGGCCTTGAATGGACGGGGCTAGTTCCCCGCTCTATTTCAGCCTTTAAAAATCGAATCAGAATTCAGCTTTACGTTCCCTTTGGGCCATTGCGATTAGATCCAAACATCGTTCAGCCTGACACGATGAATGGATCGCCTAATCCTTGGGTAGCAGGGAAAGGGTTTGAAGTTGCAGACGCATCGAATAATCCAATCCCTATTAATGGCGTTTATATCGTTGCTAACAATGAGATTGAGATTGTAATTCCGAATGGATATACGGCGGCACAGGTGCGCTATGCCTGGGCAATTAACTATGTCCCGTCTGGAATTGCCCCATACCCTACTGTTTGCCCTGCTGGGCGCGATACAGGGCGGCGTGGTTCACTCTGCGATTCTGACCCCTACCAAGGCTATGACAGACAGGTTATTAGCTGCGGGGTAACGAATGGTAGCGCATCCATCACAACAACCTCTAACGGGTTCTTGAATGTGGGCTGGTATGACCGTGTGCATGGGTCTGGTTTTGCCGACCCGACCATTGTAAAAACACGGATAAGCGATAACAGCTTTACACTTTCTAGTCCTTGGACTGGCACCACAGGCACAGTTCCTTTAATTTTTCACAGTGATCAATCAAATTACTGTGCAGCGTTCAATTTACCAATTGGTTATTCAGGAGTTTAAAAAAAGTGGCATTAGACGGTCAGATTCTAGATGCAAATTTTTCGGGATTGATTAACCCTGAGATTTGGGCAGCAGATCCAATGTTGCGATCGCCTAATGGCGTTATCGGACTTTTCGATACTCAGTCTGCTGTGTCGTACCCGTTGCAATCAGCACCGGATGCAACTCATCAATTAATTTACAACCGTGTTTCAAACCCTGCCGTTGCATCTCTTCAGTTTGGAACTACGGATGCTGTGCAAGCACTTGATCCAACTTGGAGCGCAGAGGAAGGGGCTTTAGTTTTTACCCGTAGCGCGGGTTCCTTGATTCGAGGCATCCTTGATGCTGATTTTCAATTTGTATCAGATGGATTTTTAATAACTCTCTGGTTTAAGCCTGGAGCGGCATTCAGCACAGGAAATGTAAACGGGTTCTTAGGACGGCATACAGGTGTTGCAGCTACGTCAGGTTTTATTCTTTATAACAATGGAACAACACTTAATGCCCAAGTTCTAAATGGGTCAACGTTTATTACCGCCACGTCAGCAAGTGGAACTTTCTCACCATCGGGGAATATCCAGGTAGGGATTAGCTGGCAACCGAGCGGGGCGAGCGGAACTGTCAAGGCATACATAAATGGGAACGAAGTCGCCAGCACAGTGGCTGGCTTTGGTACATTGAATACTGGAGATAAGCTAAGTATTGGGACATCTGCCTATCCCATAGATATGTTCTTTAAGCGGTTGTTTGTCGAAAATCTTGCTGTTTCTGGAAATGACCCAGCAAAACGAGTAGAGCTAGAGTTTGCTGAAGTTTCGCAAATCTTAAACTGATGACCTGCTGCATCGAAGTTTCAAGTCGTTATACAACCTACGAACCGTCAAACGATTTCCCTATTGATTACGGCAAGTCAAACACGATCACTTTCACTTTTGAAGACGTAGATTTGACGGGTCAAGTAATCGAATTCCGTGCCTACAAAGGAAGCACAAAATACCTTGATATTACCCAAGGAGATAAGCTCTCTTTATCGGTTCAACCCGCGATCGCACCTGAACCAAAGAAAACAATCGTTTTGCTAACGCTGGATGAAACAGATTCAGCGTTAATACCCGTCGCATTTAGAAGCCGAGCCTATCTTGACTATTCGCAATGCGATGGACTGGTTCCCTCCTGCGATTACGAGATGGACTCGCTAGTGGCAGGAAAGCGATACACATTACTTTCGGGCATCATCCAAAATACGCCGACAGGGAGAGCAGCAGCGTAGTGGCAGTGCGAAGCCGCCTCAAAGATCAGCCCCAAGATTTCCAAGCACTCAAAGAGGCTCCTACCGCGCTGGATAGGGGCTTGCAGATGATGATCGACATCTTGGGCGGGGGCGATGACTGGGAGCCACCGTTTGCTGAATATGAGCGCGATCCGGTTGGGTTTTGCAAAGACGTACTGGGCGATCGTTTTCTCAGCTCAGAGCAAGTCCTGATTTTAGAGAGCATTCGGGACAATTCAAAGACTAACGTGCAGGCGGCCCACGCAGTCGGAAAGAGCTGGATTGCTTCTAGAGCAGTGTTTTGGTGGCTTTTATCGGTAGGGGGGAGCGTCTATACCACGGCTCCAACAGAGCAACTAGTACATGATGTTTTGTGGGGAGAAATTCGTAAACTTTATGTAAAAAAAAGCAACCTTTTCCCTGCTGAGACTAGACAGTTACAGCTTAGCATCAAGATAAATGAATCCGTTTTTGCCACAGGGTTCACAGCTTCTGAGTACAAAGCCAGCACTTTTACAGGTCGGCACGCTGATAAGCAGCTTATTGTCATGGATGAGTCCAGCGATATCTCTCAGTCAATTGATGAGGGGTTCATTAGCTGTTTAACTGGATCTTCAAACCGAGGGCTAAGAATTGGCAACCCATTGGTGCCAGCAACCCCATTCCACTTCGCATGTCGAACCGAAGGCAGTATTAGAATTACTGCTTGGAATCACCCAAATGTTTCTTGGGCTTATGAAGTCTGCTCAGATGGTATTCATCGTCTCAAGCCTGAAGTCGAGCGCGACATCATGACTGTCAACGAGAATGGTCTACGGGTCGTCAAACAGCAGGACGACTGGCCCCCGCAGTACCCCCGCGATCTAATCAGCGGAGCTATCTCAATTGACTATATTGAAAATAACGCCAGACCACGGGGCGAAAACTCA
>JAGVDA010000524.1 GCA_020058975.1 Thermosynechococcus sp. WC_1
ATTTAGAAGCTGCATAGCTTAGAGAGGCAAGGAAGAAGAAATAAGAAAAGATAGGTTGTCAAAGAGTTTTAGGTCGTTTTATAACGCAACAGCTCTAAGCTATGAAGCTGTTATTTCTCTCGTGATTAAGCACAACAGTAAACTCAAATCTATAAATGCCGTCATTGATACGGGGTTTACAGGTTTTTTGAGCCTTCCACAAAGCATCATTGATGAATTAGAACTACCTTGGAGTTACAGCGATTTTGCCACATTGGGTGATGGTAGTGAAACCTTGTTTGACATCCATGATGCAAATATTATCTGGGATGGTCAATTCCGAGAAATCGAAATTAACTCAGCCGAGACAGATCCCTTGTTGGGCATGAAAATGCTCCGTGGGTATCGGCTGCAAGTCGATACGGTTCAAGGTGGCCTCGTTACGCTCAAGTCATTACCGAATATAAGTGAAAGTTAGGCTTCAATTCTTGAATGAGTTATGTATAAACATTTAGAACCTCTCAAGAAAAAGTTATTACTATTGAGTATTGCAACCCCACCCACTCCGTGGAAATTGATATCAACAGTGGCTATAGGTGGTTTACGCTCAGTCGGTTTTGATAGCAACTCTGACAACCTTCTAGTTGTATCGTCTCAGGGGCGGGGCGTTCTTGATTGCCTTACAGGAGAGAAAACGGCTAGAGATTACGATGAATATTATGAAAATGAAGTATCTCTCGAAGCTAAAGGTATTGGTATTCTGAGCAATAGAGTTATAAGAATTTCCGGCTTATTTGGAGGTGGATTACCCGTAAGTACTGAAGACTGTTGGAGGCTTGAATCAGTTACGCTAAAATGGCCAGAGCAAATGATAATTTTACTTCCACCCAAGTCGTATCTTTATGGCAGTCTTTCTGGGCGCACAGATGACATGACTAAAGTTGTTGAAGATTCATGTATTGTGACTTATGGATTTTCTTGTACTGGCCAATCATTCGTCGTAGCTACAACTAGCGAAATAAATATTTTCAACAGGGCAACAATATGAATATTTTCAGAGAATATTGCTGAGCTTACTGTATTGCTACTGCCTAGCAAGCGGCTGCACTCGGAACGGATTTAGACGCTATGGGTTATGATGCAAAGTCCAACGCCGTCCGGTGAGACGCAGGCCGTTAGGTCTGATCTATCTCAATTGCTCGTAATGACCACTGATCGCAAATATGTAAATGTAGTCGTTATCAAATTTATAGATTATTCGATCCCTTCTTGTTTCTGCGTATGAGTCGCCATTGAATCGGCAATTTGCTTCATGAGGCTACTGTTTTGCAGCACATATAAAGTTTCTTGTTCTTGCTCCCAGTCCTTAGCGCTCACCACAACAAAATCTTGTCCATTCCGACGAGTCACCTTCAGCGAATTGTGTTGACTAATCACTTTCTCAACACAATCTTTCAGCGTGTCTCTAAATTTATTGACGCTCACGGTATCCATCGGGGGCAAACTCCAGACGTACGTATTACCGTACATTTTATGCTAGAACGACCTTGGTGATTGTACTCAAGTCGTTTCCGGGACATGAAACAGCCGATGCCTGAACACAGACTTTAATACAACTCCAAGCAGTGGAGATTGGGATTGCTCAGAAGTTCCTCAACTGCGCCTGCTCCAGAACGGAGTAAAGTCTCAACTTGCCTAGTTGGTGCATTCCCGCAGCGCAGCCATACAACCTTGGGTGGAGAACCATATAAACGGCTTCTCTCGGCAAAGTCCGCATCTTGAGTCACTATGCAAAAGTCATTTGCCGTAGCAAACTCCCATATATCGGTATCAGTGTTCTCTTCCAAGTCATGAAACTGGACGTGGCTTGAAGTTGGGTAAATGTCAGCCAATCGAATCACCAATTTACGACTTAAATTCTGATCAAAAAGCAGCTTCAAGCAGCACCCGCCGAAACAGCTAAACGATGTTCCCGATCAGCGGCAAATTCTAGACAAGCTCTGATGTCTTCTTCTGTCAATTCAGGGAAATCTTCTAGAATTTCGTCATAAGACATGCCAGCCGCCAGCCACCCTAGAACATCGTACACAGTGATCCGCATTCGTCGAATACAGGGTTTACCGCCTCGTTTATCTGGCTCAATCGTAATAATATTGTGATAGCTCATAATGATTATTAAGGTCTTATAGTGTTTCTTTCGGCTCAAAACAGCCCAACAAGAGCTTATAGCGGACGGACTCAACCTTCTGATTATAACTAGACCCTTGTTGCCGCTGAAGCCTGAGCTGTCAACCTACGCTCTACTTCAACTGCCCTGATCGCAGAATACTAATCACCAGCCATAGCCCAATCACGCTAGCCGCAATAAAGAGAGAATCACTGATCCAGATAAATCGGCTGGCTTGGGTTTGAGCGGTAATCGTGGCAGCGCCCATAATTAGGGCACCCACTACAATACTGAAAGATAAACGATTAGCCGCAGCATCTAGAGTGCGGCGCATACCGTCTAGCTCTGGAATAGAAACACGCCACGTTAGATTTTCTGAAGTGACGCGCTCTAAAATTAGCTCCATTTGACGAGGGGACTGAAGGCTTAAGTTTTTAAGATCTAAAGCCGTTCGCAAGAGCGCCTGAAGCGGGGCTTCCCCCACGAGCTGCTTTTGAAACAGGTCGGTCATGAGGGGCTTAATTTCTTCAAATAGGTTGATGCTGGGGTCAAAAGAGCGCACTACGCCTTCGAGGTTGGCAAGGGTTTTGGCATACAGCCCTAAAGAGCTGGGCAAACGGATTTTGTTGTTACGCGCCACCTGCAAGATTTCATAGAAAACCTCGCTGAAGTTAATGGCGGCTAGATCGCGGTTGTAGTATTTGCGCAGCAGACGCTCGTAGTCTTGCTCTAAATTTGGGATATTAGCGGGTTGGGTGGTTTCTGCCAGCTCCAGGGTAAGCTGAGCGCAGCGACGGGCATCCATCTCAACGATCGCCAGCAGCATTTCGGTCAGCAGACGCTGGGTATTGGGGTCTAAACGACCGACCATGCCGCAGTCTAAGAGCGCCAGTTGCCCTTCCCCCAGGTAAAAAATATTTCCAGGGTGCGGGTCAGCGTGAAAGAACCCATCCACGTAGATTTGCTGGGCAAAGGCACGAAACAGCATAATCATCAGCGATCGCCGTTCCCCTTGAGTATCGCTCCTCAAGCCTGTCCCCGTTAGACGCGCTTCTAAAATAGGGCCGCCATTGAGCCACTCCATCACCAATAGATTTTCGGAGGTAAGATCCCAATTAATCGCAGGGATGAGCATTTTAGTGGGGTCAAACCAGCGGCTTTTGGCAAGATTGCGCCGCAGTTCGTCGGTAAAGCCTGCTTCGCGGCGAAAGTTTAGCTCGTCTTTGAGGGCATCGCAAAACTCAACGGCAAGGGTTTGGATGGCATATTCTTTGCCTAATTCCGTTTTACCCGCCAAACCTGCTAAAAATTGAATGAGCTGAATATCCTGCTCTACCACCTCCGCAATGCCGGGACGCTGGATTTTAAGGGCTACTTCTTGCCCGTTGATGAGGGTGGCGCGATGGACTTGGGCAATGGAACCAGCGGCGATCGCAATGGGCTGCACTTGGGCAAACACCTGTTCTAAAGGCTGCCGCAACGACTGCCGCAGCACAGGCTCTACCACTGACCAAGGCACAGCAGGCACGTTGCTCTGGAGCGTCGAGAGTGCGTCAATGTAGGCGCTAGGCAGCAAATCAGGGCGCGTACTTAAAAGCTGCCCCAGCTTGACGTAGACAGGCCCCAGCTCAATCAAGATTTTGCGCAGCACCGCAGGGGTGGGGAATTCTGGCTCATCGGACTGTCGCCCCATCAGCAGACGACGCATATAGCCCCAGCCGTTGCGCAGTACAATCTCAGCAATTTCGCGCTGGCGGGGACCAGTTTGGGTTAAGCCTGATAACATTGCCAATGCTCCACTATCTGTCAAAAACGCAGGATTTATGTCTAGAGTTTAGCGAAGGCGACAATCACATCAAGTGTTATTCCAACTTTTAACGATAATTCTCAGCTTGGGACTCAAACAGTCTGGCATAGCGACCGTTAAGCTCAACCAACTCCTCATGGGTTCCTGCTTCAGCAATGTGTCCGTTGTCCATCAAATAAATGCGGTCTGCCATTCTGACCGTCGAAAGCCGATGGCTAATCAATACCGCCATCTGGTCGCGGGTTAGCTCGCGAAACCGCTGAAACACTTCATACTCCGCCATCGGATCCATCGCGCTCGTCGGCTCATCTAGAATGATGAGCTGCGAATTTCGCAAAAAGGCGCGCGCCAAGGCCACCTTTTGCCACTGACCAATGCTCAGTTCTTCGCCTTGCTCAAATAGCTTGCCCAAAATGGTGTCATAGCCCTTGGGCAAACGCTCAATCACGTCATGGGCACCTGATCGCCGTGCGGCTTGCTCAACGTCCTGATCGGCAGAAGACTCAATATTGCCAAGCCAGATATTGTCTCGTACCGAGAAAAAATACTTGGCGTAGTCTTGAAAAATAACGCTGATGTCCTGTCGTAAATCTGCGATCGCAAATTCCCGAATATCAACCCCGTCGATCAGAATTTGTCCCTGTGTCGGTTCATAAAGACGGCACAGCAGCTTAATCAGCGTCGTTTTGCCGCAGCCATTTTCACCCACTAAGGCGATCGTTTCTCCAGGCAAAATTTTGAGCGAAACGTCATTTAAAGCCTGTCTCGGCGTATCAGCATACTGAAAGCTAACATTTTTGACCTCAATCCCATGCCGCACTGGGTTCGGGAACGGCTTCGGATCGGCCGGATCCGCAATTTTAGGCTTTAGGTTCAAAAATTCGTACAGGTTTGTGAGAAAGAGATTGTCTTCATATAGCCCCGATAGCCCGCTCAAAACCCCTTGCAGTGCAGACTCCCCGCGCTGGAGTGCCTGCTGATACAGCACTAAATCGCCAATCTTCAGCCTGCCCTGAATGGTTTCATAGGCAATAAACACAAAAACCGCCACCGTCAAAACCTTGGCAAAGCTTTCTGCCGATAGATTGGCGATCGCCCGTCGCGTCATCAGCCGAAAATTCTCTTGGTAGAGCTGAAGCCGTACCTCACGCCCCTGTCGCCGAAATAGACCGCTTAAGTTAAACAGCCGGATCTCTTTAGCAAACTGATCGTGCGCCAACAGCACTCCTAAATACATAGAGCGGCGCTCTAGACTGGTTCGCTTACGCTGCCACTGGTACTGCACCTTCGCAAACGTTAGCCGCACCCAAAGCGCAGGCAGTGCCGCCACCAGCAACACCCCAGCAAGCCCCCAGTACAGCGATATGAGCAGCGCCAAAATCCCCGCAAGCGAAATGCCGTTTTGTAAAACCTGCGCAATCCGATTCAGAATTTGATTCGGTCGAAACGATGCCTCCTGCTGGGCGCGCTGGAGGGTGTCGTAATACTGCGCATTTTCGTAATACTCAAGGTCAATCTCAGCAGACTTTTGAAACAAAATCTCCTGCACATGATCTGTAACTCGATAGGTTTGCGCCGCATTCACCAACTCCGCCAAGGAGGTAAATACGCTGGTGACAAGCATGACGCACCCAGACAAAATCAGCAAAAACAGCGCATGTTCAAACGCCACGGCTTTGTTTGCCGCCGTTAAGCTCACCGCAATTTGGTCAATGATGAGCTTGAGTAAATACAGCGAGATCAGCGGTAGCACCCCCTGTAAACTCAGCACTACAACGCGAGCTACGGTCCATTGCGGCGAGCTTTGCCACACCAGCCGCAGGGCAGGGAGCAAATGAAAAGCTTTTGTAATTCGTTGACGTATTTTTTGTAATGCCTGCATGGGGAAGAACACCTTAAACACCCACGGGTGTGGTGATGCCCCTTAAATCTGCCTCAACAAGCTTTACTAAATCAGACAGCTCAGCCAGCGCAGGCTTCCGCTCAAATCGTGCAATAGGGACATTCTGCGCCATCCAAGTGCAGTCTCGAAAATTCTTGGTTCTAAACTCAGAATGCGTCAGCAACGTAGTCGCCCGAGAATGCTGAAGCAGTGCAATACAGGCATCAGAAGCATTCAGCGCCACAATTCGATGCTCAGCCCCTTCATCTAGTACATAAATGCGCCCCAACGGAAAAGCCGCCTGTCCAAAGCCAGCGGTAAGCTGATGCGATCGCTTGGTTGATGAACCATGAATAAAGGGCAAACTTTCGGGGGAATAGCCCGTCGCCGTAACTGATTCAGGCCAAAGCTTAATTAATGGATAACCTGGCAGCACCATCGGGCGATCTCCGCCCAATTGAACCACCATCACGTCATCGGTCATCACTGGATGCCCATGACCATGAAAAGCTTGCGCCATCGTGGACTTACCCGCGCCGCTGTTGCCCACAAAGGCGATCGCCACATCATTCACCACAGCGCTACTGGCATGAAGCACCAGCAGCCCTCGCTGACGCAGCAGCACCGCTAAAATAGGGCCAACAATAAACGTATTGAGCAACGCCTCATCTACCCCTGGTAGCGGGTCAACCAAAATTTTTCGACCGTCTAAAACCGCAAACGTGGCAACACCATCTACCGTGCCCACAAACTGCTGTCCACCATCCGACTTCAGCGCTTCTAAATCTTTAAAGCTTGCTAAGACCAGCCATACATCTGGTTCGCCATCCCCTAGCGTCAAAGCCCGCAACGGAATCTCAGAGCAAATACTAAGCTGGTAAGCAGTGTAAGTGTACATCTCAACCTATTTTTGAACCCATGCAAACCGCAAGGCGATAAAGTTAACAACGATGATTGAGCAGATCCATAAAATTGGTTGCTCAAATATAAAAACATTTAGTTTAAAAAAGGGTAGAAACTAGTTTCTACCCTTTTTTATCGCTCAGGAGAATTATCATCTTGAGCCTTGAAAAAGCTATTTGCATTCCCCCAGCACTTTAGCCTAGAGCAGTCTATCTAGGAACAACGTTTCCGTCTTGGGAGCCAGTCGCATTGCCAAAAGCTCGACCATTAAAAAAGACTGTGTCTGAAGCGCTGGAGCTACCAAAAGCTTGGGTAATCTCTTGTAAAGCGCCGTGTTGCTTCAATTTAGGGGCATTAAACTGTTTTTTCATGTTAGTTGTCCAAGTTAACTACTCACTTAATTTAGCTCATAATTTCTAGAATGCAAACTTCTCCATTTAAGTAGAAGTGGGATGTTGATTTGGGGGAACCGAAAAGCTCAGAATCTAAGCCAGAACCATCAAACTCTAGGCAATCAGAGCTAAGTTATAGATTAACTTATTTTTGCAATCACCTTTTCTCCTAAGATTCACGACCTAGACTTGTCTTGTACCAGCCCATAATTTTGGTTCTGAAGCGTTAGCCACAACGATAGCGCCGTCCCTTTCCAGACTGCCGTTGTTGGAGCCTGCTGATTGTGCGGACTTGATACAACAGACTGAAACTGTTCTTGCAAAAGCGCTAGGTTCAAGAAAGCCTTCGCACTGCCGCCGCACAGCGCATTTTCGACAATGCTTCTATCAGTCTTGAGCAGCCCATGCTCAAAATTTTCTTCCATAGAGGCCTTTCCCCCTCTCCATCGAATCGGCTCAGGCAAAACTCCCGCCAATGCCCGACGCATGATGCTCCGCGACCATCCATCCTTGAGCTTTTGCTCTGGTGGTAATGCCAGACAAAACTCAACCAAGCGCTTATCCATAAAAGGATGTCTGACCTCAATTGAAAAGGCAGAGGCACACTGATCCGATAGCTCCAAGACATGGGTAAATGCCCCACAGCTTAAGTCTCTATACTGATCTTCCCTAACGGTGTCAGGATAACGCTGCCCTAATTCACTCGCCTTGTAAAGGTTGGAAATGCTTAGCCGTTCGGCAAACTGAGGGTTAAATATGGCGCTAGCAGGATGGATCGTGTCGGATTGATGTGCTTTTTGAGTACCGTACTTAAGCTTATGAACCAGACCTAAAAGCCATTGAGGCAAATAAGGCTTAATCCCATACTGGAGCCACAGCTTACGACGAGAGATTGAGAACGCCCGACTGATGCCATGCACCCGTTTGGCAAAGGTCAGCCACTGATGCTTTTGTGCCAGTTCAGTGAGGTATGGCATGGCATACCCTAACAAAATCGTTCCTGGGGAGGTATCGAAATGTTCAGAAACCGCCTTCGCTTCTGCAACAAAGGTGTCCCACTTACCCTGACGTGCGAGTTCTGTAAAATAGACAGAACCGTGGGAGACAACCGTATCGCCATCAAATCCGTCTAGGCAAATGCGAACGCCAGATGTCTGAGTGGCGCGGTTTAGGCCATGAACCAGAAAATGGCTCGGCCCTAAAAATGGTTCATCTAAGTACCCAAAAAAGTCTTGCCATTCCGATAAAGGACCAAGGTGATCAGCCTCGATAAGGTGCGAAGTGTAATGCCCGTGCTCTAGCACCACATTAAAATATTCGCGTTCATCACAGCTTGAGATACGGTCAAAAATATTAGAAAAGGTATGCAGCGTATGGCTCTTCGCCAGTAGCTCATGTGCCACGCAGGCGATCGCAGAAGAATCTAGGCCACCGCTAAGGTGCGAACCGAGGGGGAACGCGCTGCGGAGCCGACAGCGAACCGCCTCAAAGAAAATGTCTCGAAAAGCGGCTGCGTAGTCTTCGTCTGTGGGCAGGGTTACAGATGAAGTGCAGTCGAGTGACCAATAGCAGCAAGGCTTGAAATCTGTTTGTCCCGAAACATTCACCCAGTGGGCTGGCTGAAGCCGAAAAATTGCTTCATAAACAGTGTCAGACTTACTGTCTAGCATCGGCTCTAGAAAATAGTTGGCAATCCGACGCTCGTTAAGCTGACGAGACACATCTGGAACCGCAAGCAGCGCTTTGATTTCAGAGGCAAAAATAAAGTATTGATCTGTATTGCAGTAGTAAAAGGGCTTGATGCCAAAGTGGTCTCTTG
>JAGVDA010000299.1 GCA_020058975.1 Thermosynechococcus sp. WC_1
AATGGACATGGCGAAGGGTCTTCATTAGGGGTGATCCCACTTCAACATATCTCAACGCTCATTGACTAAGAAACGTATGCGGTTTCTCTACCGACTTTGGGCAAGGACTTGCTCACTCACACGAATTTGGTCAGTATGGAACCCTGCTTCTTTGAGATATGCCAAAAAAGCGCGATCGCCATACCGACCATCAACCTGAACAGCCTGACGGTAAGACTGAACTGCTGCGGGGCGATCTCCCTTCCCCCATTGGGTAATGGCTAAGGCCACCAGCGGATGGGGGTTGCTCGGCTCAAGCTGGGCTGCTTTTTGAGCCGTTGCGATCGCCCAGTCGTGTTGCCCTAGGCGTTGGTAGGCCAAGCTTAGGTTATAGTAGGCAATTTCATTATCGGGTTTTAGCCCCAACGCCCAAGAGTGAACCCATACCGCATCATCTAAATTACCCCGCGTCAGCAGCACAATGCCAAGGGCGTTAAACGTTGGGACATGGGAGAAATCTTGATAGGCGGTATTAACTAAGGTTTGGGTAGCAGCATCTTCTTGCCCTGCTAGATGCTGTGTCCAGCCGAGCAGCACCCCATTAGCAAGATTGCCAGAATCGAACGTGGCAGCTTTTCGGAATGCGGCGATCGCCTCTGGGTAGCGCAGTTGCCCACGATAGCCAAGTCCACTGGCGCGATAGATTCCGGCGCTGGCAGAGTTTTTGGCGACATCAGGACTGCCCATCCAGCAGCCCGTCGCCAAAATAAACGTTGCAAGTTCGCACAGGAGCATGGCAAGAAGGTCTTAAGGATTCGACTAAAAGACTTATAAAAAAGACAATAACGCGGTCACAATGGGATAGACCCTAAATTTGTAATTCGTCTCAGCATGGCCCAGTCTGACCCCAATCGAATTTTACGCCTATTGCCATTAGTCATTGGCGGCCTTGGCGGTACATTGCTCTTTGTTAATCGGCTCATAACCGCTAACCTTACCAACTCTCAATCTCGATCTGATGCGCTGGGGGTTATTTTAAGCGCCATCCTAATTTTGACAGGGTTGCTCTGGCGACGAGTTCAGCCACGAATGCCAGAGTCTGTTGAGCTAGTGGGCGTACAGGGGTTTGAACTAGATCCTACTCTCCCTGAAGCGGTCAAAGTGGAATTGGCTTGGGCTTCTCATAGTCTCCTGACCAACACCGTTACAAGGTCTGTTGTGGTCTGGTACAACGGCAAAATGCTGCTGCGTCGCGGCGTATTGGGCATTGAGTCAGAGCTAACGCCTGGCCCTATTGTGAAGCGCGTATTAGAAACAGAAAAACCCGTTTATTTAGTTGCCCTCAAGCTTTACCCTGGACGCATTGAATTCCCGTATCTGCCAGAAAACACTCAAGGTGTCATTTGTCAGCCCCTTGGCAAACAAGGCGTTTTGATTTCGGGTGCCAATGCACCGCGCAGCTATACCCAGCAAGATGAAGTCTGGGTGGCGGCGATCGCCGATAAGCTTGCCGCCACCCTCATGCAATTCCAGCCCACAGCGCATTGATACAGTACTTTAAGCAGACAGGTCTATTCTCAAAACCGCACCCTATTTTTTGCTCAAAGTAAGGGTTTGCCGACCCCAAAAAAGTGCCACTCAAAGAAGTGTCACCCAAACTTCAGCACACCCTTGTAGAGAAGATATCTTTTACTCAGTGAGGAGTGATTCAGATAAGAAGCGCTTGAGGTCGAAACACGGAAAGACTCTCAAGCGCTTTTTCTTTTGCATTTTTTTTGACTTTTAGAGTGCCTGTGTCATGATTGGGGCTAAACGCTACAGTGCCCCTAACGACTGCCATGAGACAGGAAACCGCCATTGTTACGTTGACCCAGCGCTATTCTGCTAACGCACAACAGGTTGTGCAAGGGGTTGTAGCGCTCAGTGCAGAAGAACGACTGCGATCGCGCTATCTTTGCCAAACCGAAAACGGCATAGAACTCCTGCTCAGCCTTCCCCGTGGCACTGTTTTAAACGAAGGCGACCTGCTAACTACAGCAGCAGCGGACTGGTGGGTGCGGGTGCAGGCAAAAGCAGAACCTATCTTAAAAGTAGAAGCCCCATCGCCCTTAGATTTGCTACGGGCAACCTACCACTTAGGGAATCGCCATGTCCCTCTAGAAGTGACAGCAATAGCCCTTAAGCTTTCCCCAGACCCCGTACTTAAAGAAATGCTAGAGCATTTGGGCGCTACGGTAACAGAGACAGTTGAGCCGTTTTATCCAGAAATGGGTGCCTATTTTCATTCTCATTAAGTGCCACTTCCCGTCTAAAAGCTAAATCATGCCTCCCTACTGACCTGCATCATCTCAACCTCGAAGACCTGAGCAAACGTCAGCGCTAGCGTTTCTCTAACCCTTAAAGGGTCAATTTCAGGAATCCAGTCCGCCATCCGCCCCACAGGTCTATCGACAATCCCGCAGGGTACAATCTGCCTAAACCCCGCTAGATCAGGGCACACATTGAGCGCAAAGCCATGCATCGTCACCCAACGGCTGACCTTAATGCCGATCGCCGCAACCTTACGCCCCTCCACCCAGACTCCCGTAAGGCCAGAAATGCGATCGCCCTTCAGCCCATATACCTCCAAAGTCTGAATAATCACTGCCTCAAGCTGACGCAGATACCAGTGCAAATCTGGCTGAAACAGCTTTAGATTCAAGATAGGGTACCCCACAATTTGACCCGGACAGTGGTAAGTTACTTCACCACCCCGCTCTGTTCGGTGCAGCTCATAGGGTGCAGTACTGGGGTCAAACTTAAGATGCGCTAGCGTTGCGCCCTGCCCCAGGGTATAGACCGAAGGATGCTCAAGCAGCAGCAGTGTTTCGGGGGCATCAGGGTGAGAAATGCGATCGCGCACTAGAGACTTCTGCCATTCCCACGCCTCTCGGTAAGCGATTACCCCACAGTTATAGAACCAGCAAGGCCGAGCATGGATTTTTAGATTAGGCAGCATCATGGCTTATTCTAGAGCTTCTAGCAGAAAACAAGCGTAAATATACGAGGATTCGCAACAAACACAATTACGATTTGTCAAGGATTACAAACCATCTTAAAGACCCCTGAGTTATGACCTAACGGCAGGTAAACAAAGTGTTAGGGTTAAGTTAACGTCAGTATAGGGGAGGCAAACCTTATGAAGTTTGTGATTCACGGTAAGAATATTGAGGTGACTGATGCGATTCGGGAGTATGTGCATCAAAAAATTGAGAAAGCCGCCAATCATTACCAGAATCTAACGACTGAAATTGATGTTCATCTGTCGGTGGCCTCCAATCCTAGAATCAGCGACAGCCAAAATGCAGAGGTAACGCTATTTGTTAACGGCTCTATCATCCGTGCCGAAGAAAGTTCAGAGAGCCTGTACGCCAGCATTGATTTAGTTGCAGATAAAATTGCGCGGCAGCTTCGCAAGTATAAAGAAAAGCGCCAAGACAAGACTCATATTCGCACCAAAGAGGAGTTAGAAGTTGCAACCGATCAGGTGGTGGCTGCAAGTCTAGTGGCAGATCGTCAGCCTGCACTACCCGACGAGGTAGATGAGGTGGTGCGCTACAAGTACTTTGCCATGCCTCCCATGGCGGTAAAAGATGCCCTAGAGCAGCTTGATTTAGTAGATCACGACTTTTATATGTTCCATAACTCAGAGACGGGGCAAATCAACGTCATTTATGAGCGTAACCACGGCGGCTATGGACTGATTCAGCCTAAAAAGGCCAGCAATGGCAGCGCAAAAGCAGGTTAACAAAACAGGTTAAGCTTTTGTAGTCTCGAGCAAAGGGTTTGGAGTATTTACCCTCCAAACCCTTTGTCATTGATAAAGTTTAGGGGTTAAGCTTTACCACCAGCCTTTATTTTTTAACGTAAGCTTAAGCACAGTTTACGATTCAATCTCGTCAGAGAATTTTAGAGCTGAGCAGCGATGGATGTTAGGCTTCTGCCAGCGCTGGGTTGAGTAAGCTTGGTAACACTTTTGCCTTATGAGTTCACTGCTTGTACTTTGGCTATCCTATTCGTTGGTAGGCTGGAAGCTCTTTTGGGGCGATATCATCTACTACGTCGCTTTGCTGGTTCTGATTGCCGTCATTTTGTTTTCGCTTCAAGATGAACCCTGGATTCAGGGGGTTTTTGGGTACATCCCTCAGGCCATAACCGTTATTTTAATCTTGAGTTTGCTGTTTACATTTATGATTGCGTTTCCGGCAACTGTGCCTCTGGTTGTACTACCAATGCTTTCAACCTTTTTAGCTTGGCAGGAGATGGAAGGAACCACCTATCGCCGTGCAGTACCCAGAACAAGCGCCAAACTGTGGACATTAGCAGGCATTGCGCTGCTGGGTTTGCTGTTTGGTGAAATGGTTGACTTATTTTTGCTTCCTGGTGGTTCTTATTCGTAGACCTGTTGTAACACTCACCCATGTCGTTGTCATGTCAGAGATTCCACCTATTGCTGCTGCGGTGATGCTTGAGAAAGGCGATCGCCCCGAAGCTTGGCACATCAAACCCAATCAGATTTTATCGGCGCAAGACTTAGGCATTTTGAATGCAAAATCCAATGCTCAGGGCGCATTACGGCTAGTTGGACATTTGACCATCATGGGTGTAGGTGGCTATCTTTGGGCAACCCATTTAGACCAATGGCCTTTGGCATTACCTGCTTTGGTCATTTATGGCTTTAGCCTAGCTGCGATGTTTGCACCGCTCCATGAGTGTGTTCACCGCACTGCCTTTGATAACAACCGTTTAAATGATGCTGTGGCCTGGTTGGCAGGCTTGCTGTCGTTTTATAACAGCACGTTTTATCGTCGCTATCATAAGTGGCATCATCGCTATACCCGCATCCCTGGTAAAGACCCAGAGCTAACCGATCCGCAGCCCACGACCGTCAAAGAGTACCTTTGGCAAATGAGCGGTATGCCGTGGTGGATAGGAAAGATTCAAGGCCATACTCGCATTGCGCTCGGTAAGCTTGAAGGCTGTCCCTATATTCCTGAGGCGGCACGGGCTGAAGTCATTCGCTCTACTCAGCTCCAGTTGTTAGTGTATGGGATGGCGATCGCCCTCTCCGTCACCTTTGCCCAGCCTTGGTTTTTGCTCTACTGGCTACTGCCGTTAGCTGTGGGTCAGCCTATTCTGCGGTTTATCTTACTAGCAGAGCATACCAACTGCACCCTAGACGATAATCCCCTCGCCAATACCCGCACAACCCTAACCCTAGCGCCGCTCCGCTTTTTGATGTGGAATATGCCGTTCCATGCAGAACATCACCTGTATGCATCTATTCCGTTCCATGCGCTACCTACGGCTCACGAGAAGCTTAAGCCTCACCTTGCTCATGTTGATCGGGGCTACGTGACGGTGAATCAAGGCATTATTGCAAATTTAGGCCAGCTTTCAGTATGACCTGCGCTTCGAGATGCTTCACGCTGGAGCATTTTGAGCTTCAGTGTGGTGCGACTTTACCCAAAGCTCAGCTCGTCTACCAGACCTATGGAGAACTAAGCAGCGATCGCCGCAACGTTATTCTTTACCCCACTTCCTACGGTGCCCAGCATACCGATATTGACTGGCTTATCCGTTCTGATGCCATTCTTGACCCAACCCGCTGGTTTATTGTCATCCCCAATATGTTTGGGAATGGTTTGTCGAGTTCGCCCAGCAATTGCGATCGCTGTGGATTAGCCGAGCAGGGATTTTGGTTCACGCACCTGGATAATGTCCGCGCCCAAGAGCGGCTTTTGCGAGAACAGTTTGGCATTGAGCAGTTAGCGCTTGTGTATGGCTGGTCGATGGGGGCGCAGCAGGCGTATCACTGGGGCGCACTCTACCCTAACCAAGTGGAGCGAATTGTTGCAATTTGCGGCACAGCAAAAACAACAGACCACAACCGAATTTTTTTAGAGAGTTTGCGATCGTCATTAACAGCAGATCCGGCTTGGAATGGCGATCGCTTTGAGGGAATCCCAGACCGAGGCTTTCGTACCTTTGCTCAAATTTATGCCAGTTGGGCGGCATCCCAAGCTTTTTACCGTGAGGGGTTGTACAAGCCTTTGGGCTATGACTCCTTAGAAGATTACTTGATACGGGGCTGGGAAGCAGGTTATCGCAAACGTGACCCCCATAACCTCATTGCCATGCTTGATACTTGGCTGCGCTGTGACTTAAGCGATAATGCGGTCTACCAAAAAGACTACCTTCGCGCTTTGAATTCTATTCAGGCTAAAGCCCTCGTGATGCCATCTGCTACCGATCTTTACTTCACGCCCGAAGACTGTGCCGCAGAGGCGGCTCTTATTCCCAACGCGGACTTTTGGCCGATTCCCTCTATCTGGGGACACCGAGCGGGAAATCCTTACCAAAACCCTGAAGATGAGGCATTTATTCAAAAAGCTGTTTGGGCTTTGCTGAATCGCTAAAAACGGGTTTCGGCTTCGCTCAACCCTCAAATTCCGTAGTATCTAGATTTAAATTGATCCCACCTTCCGCTGTTCGGTGAGTCCAGTAGAGAATTAAAATGTAGCTAAATTGGTGCTAGAGAGCGAAGAGGTTGCAATCACTTCAGAAATA
>JAGVDA010000349.1 GCA_020058975.1 Thermosynechococcus sp. WC_1
CGCGGCATCGGGCTGGACGGGCTTCGTAGGCAGTGCAGTTACCTGTGGTTTGGTCTAGGAGTGGGCAGAAACCGACCTGTGTGCGGTGTTGCCAAAAATACGCATCCCAACTCGAGGCGGTTTGGGCGTTTTTAATGACCTGAGCGCAATAGGTCTTGAACGCGGGCTGAAGGGCTTCGCCAAAAGCAACGGCTTTGCCTGCAATGACGTGTTCTAGGGGACCACCCTGGGTTCCAGGGAATACTGCCTTGTCTAGTTTCTTGCCTAGTTCGGCATCACGGGTCAAAATGAGTCCGCCCCGTGGGCCGCGCAGGGTTTTGTGGGTGGTGGTGGTGACGACATCACAAAAGGGGAGTGGGTTAGGGTGTAGACCTGTGGCAACCAGTCCAGCGATGTGGGCAATATCTGCTAGTAAATATGCACCGACTTCATCGGCAATTTTGCGGAATTTATCAAAGTGGATGGTGCGGGGATAGGCTGAGTAGCCGCAGATGATCAGCTTAGGGCGATGCTCTAGAGCAATTTGACGGATGTTTTCGTAGTTCAACTGCTCTGTTTCTGGGTCTACGCCATACTGAGCAACCTTGAACCATTTACCTGAGACGTTAACTGGCGACCCGTGGGTAAGATGTCCGCCGTGGGATAAATCCATGCCTAAAATGGTGTCACCAGGCTGTAGCAGCGACAAAAAGACAGCAAAGTTAGCCTGTGCGCCGGAGTGGGGCTGAACGTTGGCATGGGCGGCACCAAATAGCTCTTTGACGCGGTCAATGGCGATTTGCTCGACTTTGTCTACAAATTCGCAGCCGCCGTAATAGCGTTTCCCTGGCAAACCTTCGGCGTACTTGTTGGTGAGCGTTGAACCCTGCGCTGCCATCACTGCGGCTGATGTGAAGTTTTCGCTGGCAATTAGCTCAAGATGATCGCGCTGGCGCTGTAGCTCTTGCTGTAGAATTTCTGCAACCTTCGGGTCGGCTTCAGCCAAAAAGTCAAGGTTTGTCTTCGTCACGGAAAAATCCTCTTTACTCAATCAATACGTCCGCAGCGTTGTGCAACCTTGGGGCTTAGGGTTGGTTCGCTGAAGGTGTGAGTTTGGGGTTGGTTTAGGTATCCAAATATCACGCCTCATCATCATAACTTACTCCTTAGAGAAAGTCATGATGGTTTCCTGGCAACGCTTTTGAAGGTTATTTTAGAGCGTTAGGCTAGGCTTTAAAGCTTTGAGTTGAGCTGGGGTAAGCGCTTTCTTAACCACCAAATCATCTAGGATCTATAAGGACGATTGGAAATAATCTTTTTGGCAGTTGCAAGACCAATACCCTTAACCTTTTGAAGATCTGAATCAGTCCCCTTGTTCACGCTCACGGGGGTAGACTTTACAAAAGTTTTGGGCGCACTCATGGTGCTAGGAACAGACTTGACGGTCTTATTCATTGAGCCAGAAGACATTGTTGGGGTAGATGCGATCGCAGACTGTACAGAACCTGCGCTACCCAATAGGGGAACTGCCAGCAGCACGCTAACGCAACTTGTATAAAGTCAGCACTTTCTTAAACATCATCATTTCAACCCTTAATATGGTGAAAATCGTCAGAATCCCCCAAACAAGAATAAGACATAAATCTCTAAAGCAAGAGAGATTTAGCGAAAAGAAAATTAAAATCCGCCAATTAAAATCACAAGTTTTTAAATTGACGATCTTTGCGCGACGAATCAATCCATGGACAGAAATCAGCTAAAGCAAGGCTATGACGAGGGCGATCGCCCCAATCAATATTTCTGGCATAATCTTTACAGGTAGACACGCCTATATTGCCTCGCCTCCATAACGGTCCCAGCAAACCCATGACCACAGAACAACGATTCCAGCGCCTTGAAGATGAATTTGAAGTCGTCAAAGACCTCCTGGTTTCCACCGCTCGCTATGCAGAATCTGCAAATCGAGGGCTAGATCAAGTTGTGGGGGCGATTGAGCGGCTCACTGAATCCCAGGCAGCATCTCAAGCTGCACTGGATGAGCGATTTAGGCAAGTTTCCGAAACTCAGACTGCATCTCAAGCTGCGCTAGACGCACAACTGGGGCAACTTGGTCGGACTCAGGCAGAAACAGAGATTCACCTTGCGCGAATGTCTGAAGCACAAGCTGCGACAGAGAGACAGATTGAGCGACTGTTTGAAGCCCAAGCTGCAACAGAAGCCCAGCTTGAGCGAACCGACCAACGGTTGAATGAATTTATTTTTCAAGTCCAGCGGTTGCTGTCTAGAGATGCCGAACGCCTAGACATTGTGGAAGGTCGCATCGAACGCTTAGAGGCGATCGCCCAGCGCCTTGACCGCAACTATGAAGCCCAGCAGGCTCAGTTCCAAGAATTTCAAATCACAACTCGTGCCTCCCAAGAGCGCCAAGAACGTGTTTTAGACTATCTTCTGCGCCGAGACGGGGAAACCCGATAAAGTAGCAGAGCAGCGTTAGACCCTGAGTAGCAATATCCCGACGATGCAAAGAAATACCCTTCAGGAACGCTATGAGCAGGGCGATCGCAACTTTCAAAAAGCTGACCTCAGCGGCGTAGACCTGAGTGGGCTAGACCTACGCGAAGCCGACTTTAGGGGAGCCGATCTGTATGGCACCCAATTCATGGATTCGCTGCTGTGCCGCGCAAACTTTAGCGAAGGGACTAACTTAGGCTACGCCAAGCTGAATGGAGCCGATCTATCTGGAGCAAACTTAAGTGGCGCAAATCTGGAAGGGGCAAGTTTAGAAAGGGCGATCGCCCAAGGTGCCATCTACGACCAAAAGACCGTATTCCCCGTAGGTTTTGATATTGAGGCGGCAGGCGGCATCGCAGCGCAAGAGCTAGAGCGCCAGAGCCGCATCGCCAGCGTCACTCAGTTGAAAGCTCAAGCAGCCCAAAGTACAGCATCTGCACCAGAACCGATTACCGAACCCTCACAGATTTTCTCTACCGTTCAAACCACCATAGGAAACACCACGCCTCCTGCTGCTGCTAGCCTGGATGATTCGGTACTATTCCCTGCCACGAGCGTAACTGTTGCCCCAACGCCAGTCGCAGCACCTACGACCAAAAACGCAAATTCATCATGTTTGGGTGTATCGTTCGGCATATTTCTCGTTCTGGGGTTGGGCTTTGCTGCTATAAACTTATTCAAGCCATCCATCCTCATTCAGACTCAAACCAATCCTTTTGAAGCCATTCAGTATCCACAGAACAGTTGTGGCGATCCACTCCCTACTAATACCAACGATTTTCCGGTAGATTTTTATCCTGTCTTTGTCAGTAATTCACCCAATACACTCACTACCGTCAATACAAACTTTTGCCGTGATGCTTTAGTGATTACGCGCAAAGATATCGAAATACAGTCGATTCAGGTAGCCTCTTTTACCACTCAACAACGAGCCGCTCAATTTGCTCAGTTTATGACGCAAAAAGTGGGAAGTGGAGAGGTTGGTAATCCTACCCGCATTCTTAAATAAGTTGATTTAGTCTTTGATTGGTTGCTAACCTGTACCAATGGATATTACTCAACTCAAAGCGCAGTATAAAGCAGGAGAGCGAAACTTTAGCGGCGCACAGCTATCGGGCGTAAATTTAGTCTGGGTTGAGCTAACGGGGGTGAATTTTCAGGGCGCAGACCTTAGCCATGCCAACATCAGCGGCGCTAACCTGAGTGAGTGTAACTTTAGCGGGGAAACCAACTTAACCTTTGCTGATTTAAGTCGAGCTGATTTCCGCAATACAAATTTAAAGGGCACCCGTCTAGAAGGGGCAAACCTAGAGGGTGTTCAGTTTGAAGGGGCGGTTTATGACGAAACCACAAAATTCCCCCTGGGTTTCGACCCGATTAGGGCAGGGGCGATCGCTGCGCACCAAGCGTCTGCCGCTAGCACCCTTCAGCCCGTGGCAGTAATTTCAGAGCCAGTCCAGCCAGATGTTGACCTAAATCAGTACGCAAGTAATCATCCACCAAAGGCAAGAGAAAGTAAGGTTGCTTATGGCGATCGCCTTTCTCAGGCAACCTCTCCCCAGCCAGCCCCTGCAAACCCGAACCTTGACCTTGCCAAGGAACTCTTTCAAAAAGTACACCGTGTTGCCGATGCAGCCATTACCGACTGGCAAGAAACAAAGCCCACGAACTGGACTTCTGCGCCATCGCCTCAACCGATTAGCGCTCAAGATGTCTTTAGCCTCAATACTTCTGGTCAGGGCAAGTCAGGTGTTGTACCCGTCAGTATTAAAGGAAGCTGGAATTGGGGTGCGTTTTTGCTGCCCTGGTTTTGGTTTTTGCCCAATCGCGTATGGTTCTGTGCCTGGATCTATCTACTCGGTTTTATTCCGGTGGTGGCCTTCATTTTTGCGATCGCAATGGCAGCCAATGGCAACACATGGGCTTGGCAAAGCCGTAAATGGGAAAGCGTTAAGGCATTTAAGAATCATCAACGGGCTTGGGCGATCGCAGGAATTATTTTCTGGGGTCTTATTTTCTTCTTCAGTCTTACATCCCGAAAA
>JAGVDA010000571.1 GCA_020058975.1 Thermosynechococcus sp. WC_1
AGATTTACTTCGAGGGGACGTGAGCAATCTTCATGAAGAGATGGTCAAGATAGGTATACCCTATTTACCCCATTCTAGAAGCTATAGCCAAGAGCCAGAGGGACTGTAAATTAGTTTGTGTCAAAGGTCAAAACAGGATCTGAATGAACAAACTAACGGAGACACGCCCAATGACCTTTCGACCTGAACTGATTGATGAACTGCTCAAAGACTACCGTAACCCTGAAGATTTGATGGGAGAGAGTGGGATCTTCAAGCAACTCAGCAAAGCCCTCATCGAACGATGTTTAAGCGCAGAACTCGACACCCACATAGAAGAAGAACGCTCAAACCCAGAAACAGATCTGCCCCGCAATCGCCGCAACGGTCATAGCAAAAAGACCATTAAAGGAGACTTTGGTGCGGCAGAGATCGCAATCCCCCGCGACCGCAACGGAGCCTTTGAACCGCAGCTTATCGCCAAAGGTCAAACCCGCTTTAACGGGTTTGACGATAAAATTCTGTCGCTGTATGCCCGTGGCATGAGTACCCGTGACATCGAAGCCCAGCTCAAAGACTTGTATGGGGTGGATGTCTCTCATACCCTGATCTCCAATGTCACCGAAGCCGTCGAATCGGAACGGAAATTATGGCAGAATCGCAGCCTTGATGAGATTTATCCGATCCTGTACCTGGACGCGATCGTCGTCAAAGTCCGTCATGAAGGGCGAGTGATTAATAAAGCCATTCATCTGGCTTTGGGGGTAAATCTAGCGGGGCATAAGGAACTCCTGGGCATGTGGGTTACTCAGAATGAATCGTCCAAGTTCTGGCTATCGGTGCTCACAGAACTCCAAAATCGAGGGGTCAAAGATATTTTCATCGCTTGTGTTGATGGTCTCACCGGATTCCCAGAGGCGATTGAGGCTGTCTTTCCACAAATTCAGGTGCAGCTCTGTATTGTCCACCTGCTCAGAAATTCGCTCAGCTATGTGTCCTATAAAGACCGTAAGGCAGTGGCCGCCGACCTGAAGACGATTTACAAAGCTGCCACTGAAGTTGAGGCAGAACAGGCTCTGATGGCTTTTGCACAGCGCTGGGACAAACAATACCCCACCATTAGTAAGTCTTGGCTCAATCACTGGAGTCGAATTATTCCTTTCTTTGCCTTTCCTGCTGATATTCGTAAGGCGATCTACACCACAAACGCCATTGAATCCCTCAATATGACCCTGCGTAAGGTTTTACGAAATCATCGTTCCTTCCCAACGGATGAATCGGCTTTGAAGGTCATTTACTTGGCGATTCACAATATCTCGAAGAAATGGACGATGCCGATCCGAGATTGGAAAGCTGCCTTAAATCGCTTTGCCATTGAATTTGAGGGGAGGTTTCCCATGTAGCTTTTTATCCCCTGACACAAACTACTTTACAAACTCGAGCCAGAAGCCCGATGTAACTTGGCTATAACCTATTTGGCTACTCTAATTGTCCACTTAACCCTGTTTTCCGTTCCACTGCACCTCAGGCCCCAATAACTGCTGTCAGTTGCCCAGCTTCGATCGCCAGTTCCATGCCAAACTTGACCACCGCCTTCTTAGGTCGCACCTTTTGAATCGGAGCTGCTATCATTTGCACCACCCCTTCAATCGCATCTGCAACAGGCTGAAACTGCTTCGTGTCAAACCCAACATCCTCCCTGCCCATATTCGCAACTTCGACTTTGACTATCGCCCCATTTGGAAGCTGCACTGGAACTGTTTCGCTACGTGATTCTTCAAAAGCCATTTGTCTGCTCCTGTGCTGAACTCTCAAAGCCACTTAGATCTACTAAAGTCATTGAAACTGACCAATTCCTTCCTCTAATCAAACGTTAAATTCCACCTACCGAGTAGGGATGGCTTCACAAACTTATCCGAGTATTCCCTTCCTGAAGTAGATTTCCACACATAAATATCTGATGCTTTGCATACCTAACCTTGGCATTCTGCATTAAGAAATCAGTATTTTGATCAGTATCCCCTATTTAGAAACCATTGACCTTCTTCAAAGCATACCTATTGCTCGATCATCTCCAAAACCTAGCCCCCGCAACCCTCAGCAAAGATCAACCCTTCAAAATCTTTACTCCAACATCTACCCCTGCTACACATACTCACACCCGCACCGCCTCTGCCTGAATTGAGGCGATCTCCATGACCATCGCCAATTAAAGCGTAGCCACAGCCTGTCACCCCTGCCCCATCGCCGCCAAAAACTGAGCCTCCGCTTGCTTCTGAAGCAGACCAGTTCGCCCCTTCTCCAAGCACACCTCCATAATCCAGAATTGCTTGACCCATACCACCTCAAAGTCTTCGTTGACGTACCAAGCGATTTAGTACGCTTTCACAGGCGAGTAGTTCGTGATATTCGAGAACGCGGCGATACTTAGGCAAAAGTCACCAAAGCCTGGGCTGAGAACGTTTTGCCCACGCACTATCGACTGATTCAGCCTCAGAAGGCACGGGCTGACGTGGTGGTGTCGGGGGTGGGGGGATTTGTGAAGATTCTCCCTATCCCGATTAGACCTGCACATTAAGTTGGGCTGACAAAATAACGGAAGTTGTATCTCCCATTATCTGTGCGAATACCTGGCGTTCCTTGAATACTAGGAAGAAGTACTGATTTAATGGGTACTTGTAAAACTTCTTGCCAATCAGCCCAGACACTAACAACAAATTCCCCTCCATCAATTTCACGAACCTGAGTCAGTAGTTCATGTGTTTCATCAATACGGAAAGCTTGAAAAGGATGTCTAGAGACAGTGGTATAGCCACTAGGGCAATCTTTGCTCTGAGATTTCCCTAGATTTCGCTTAATCAACACGACAAATTCTTCCTTTGGAAGAATTCTCCACATTACATATAACAAGTTACATGGATCAATGGAGAGGAGCTTGAAACCAATCTGATG
>JAGVDA010000225.1 GCA_020058975.1 Thermosynechococcus sp. WC_1
CTCAGTTCCATCCCGTTGAATCCAGATTTTGCCATCAATGAGGTCAATATGAACTAGACAACCATGAACACGTCGATCCCTGTCCCAGCCAACATCCATCCATAAATAGCGATCGCGTGTGCGGTCAAACACCACTTCTCCCTGAATGGGCGCATAGGAATAGGGTAGTGATGCATATTCGGTTAAAACCGTTTCGATGGTTTGGCGATAGTGCTCTAGGCGGGTATGATCCATTGCTTAATGACCTCCTGCTTTGGGTCAAAAGAGATTAGTTTTAATCTGCGGTTCTTAAGAAGAAGTTTTCCAATGGGTTCTTCAAATAAATCTTCAGAAATGCTGTGAGGAATTGCTAGAAATAGCTCTCGTGCTGGTTCTATTTCAGCTAATACGTCTTGATATAAAACATATTGTCCCAATGCCTTTTCAAGATCATTAATATCCGAACGTCCTGTAAAGCTTTTGATTTCAACAGCAATTTTATGATCGGTCTTCTCCGCAGCGACGAGCTGGCTTGCGCCCAAGTCCACATAAAGATCTTTCTTTCCTAGTTTTAGCATCAGTGGATCGTGCGTGATGATCCATCCGTCCTTAATTAATGCATTTTTGACAGTGCTGTGGTAAAAATCCTTGGCTGGCATACAAGCAAAACATAAAAGGCTGACTTTAGTGAAGGCCACTCACAGAAACGGAGAAGTCTTTGACTTTGTAATTCTATGCTAGGGGATTAAACGCCTTTTATTCTCAAGTCATATATCGCAACTTGGCGATATATTTAGCTCAGAAGCCATTTTATTATGCTGTAACCGTTTAGGAATAGTCTTCTATGGCACCAGTGCTATCCTCCACGCCCACGCCTTTTGAAGCTAATGCTGCGATCGCCCCTTCTTGCCACTACACTGTCGCCCTCCCCCAACCCGCCAACCACCTGTTTGAAGTCAGCCTTACCATCCAGGGCTGGTCTTTAGACGTGCTAGATCTCAAATTTCCGGTGTGGACGCCTGGGTCTTATCTGGTGCGAGAGTATGTGAGACACCTTCAGGGCTTTACGGCACTAGATGCAAAGGGTCAGCCACTACCTTGGCATAAGGTAAGCAAAAATCATTGGCAGGTCATCACTCAGGACAACTCAACTATTACCGTTCAGTACAAAATTTTTGCCAACGAATTGACGGTTCGCACCAATCATCTGGATATCACCCACGGCTACTTTAACCCCGCTGCTATGTTTTTTCGGGTGCCAGCGTATGAAAGTGAAAAAATCGCCCTCACCATCATTCCCCCTTCAACCTGGCATATTTCCACACCGCTACCTGCCGCCACCTCCCAACCCAATACCTTTATTGCTGCAAACTTTGATGAGCTGGTAGATAGCCCCTTTGAAATAGGCACCCACACCCTCTACGACTTTGAAGTTTTAGGCAAACCCCACCAGTTTGCCATTTGGGGCGAAGGGAACCTAAACATTGAGCAATTACTTGCAGACACCACCAAAATTATCGAAACCGAAGCCGCAATCTTTGACGGGCTACCCTACGATCGCTACCTGTTTTTGCTGCACCTGAGCGCCAATGCCTACGGTGGCCTAGAGCATAAGTCGGCATGCTCACTCATTTACTCGCGGTTTGGCCTGCAATCTGAAGATGGCTATCAAAAATTTATGAGCTTAGTCGCCCATGAATTTTTCCATCTTTGGAATGTTAAACGCATCCGTCCGAAAGGATTAGAGGTATTTGACTACGACCAAGAAAACTACACCGACTCACTCTGGTTTTGCGAAGGCACCACCAGTTTTTACGATCTGGTGATTCCGCTACGGGCTGGCATTTACGATGCCAAATGCTACCTCAACAAAGTCAGTGAAGCCATTACGCAGCTCCAAACCATCCCAGGCCGCAAAGTCCAGCCCGTGAGCGAATCTAGTTTTGATGCTTGGATTAAGCTGTACCGCCCTGATGCCAATAGCCGTAATGCTCAGGTGTCTTACTATCTCAAAGGTGAGCTGGTGTCGTTTCTGCTAGATTTGCTCATCCGCGCCCAGCACCAGAATCGGCGATCGCTTGATGACGTAATGCGGCAGCTTTGGCAACAGTTTGGACAGCCAGAGGTGGGCTTTACCCGCGACCACCTCAAGGCCATCTTTGAATCTGTGGCAGAGATAGACTTAACTAATTTCTGGGCAAGCTACATCGACGGCACAGCAGAACTACCCTTTGATGAAATTCTGGCTCCCTTTGGTCTAATACTCAAAGCCGAAGTCTCCAGTCCGGTTCCCTATCTCGGATTAACCGCCAAAACCGAACACGGTACAGCCGTGATCAAGTTTGTCGAAGCGGGTTCCCCCGCAGAGCAGGCAGGCATTGAGCCAGGGGATGAACTGTTGGCGATCGCCCATTTCCGCGTCAGTGCCGATCAGCTTAATGACCGTCTGCAACACTACCAGGCGAGAGAAACCGTCACCATCACAGTGTTTCATCAGGATATGCTGCGCGAATGTGCTGTCACGTTAGACGAACCGTTACCGAACCGCTGGACGCTACAGCCTGTCGCGCAGCCCACAGCCGCTCAACAAGAACTGCTTCAAGGGTGGCTGGGGATAGATTTTTCTGGGTAGACCAAGCAATTTACGTTGTTTCTACGGCAATCCGATAAACTGACAGAGGGAGAGTGTTTTATGGGCTTTACCCTAGTCGTTACGTAAAAAAGGATCTGCTGCATGGCTTCCCTTCGGGAGTTGCACCAACAATTGGTGAGTAAAGCGCGCACGGCAACCGAGATTACTCAAGAGGCATTAGAGCGCATTCACCAATTAGAACCCAAGCTCCATAGCTTTTTGGCGATTACAGCAGATCAGGCATTAGCCCAAGCTCAGCGAGTGGATGCTCAGATTGCCGCAGGCGAACCCATTGGACTCCTCGCAGGCATCCCGACAGGCATTAAAGATAATCTCTGCACCAAGGGGATTCGCACGACATGCGGCTCTGCCATGCTGAAAAATTTTATGCCCCCTTACGAATCAACGGTTACGCAAAAGCTGGCGGCGGCAGGTGCCGTTATGGTGGGCAAAACCAATCTGGATGAGTTTGCGATGGGTAGCTCTACAGAGAATTCAGCCTATCAAGTCACGGCAAATCCTTGGGATATCACGCGGGTGCCAGGTGGCTCATCCGGTGGCTCAGCGGCGGCAGTGGCGGCAAATGAATGCGTAGTGGCGCTGGGTTCTGATACAGGTGGCTCTATTCGTCAGCCGGCTTCGTTTTGTGGGGTGGTGGGTCTTAAGCCAACCTATGGTTTAGTCTCGCGGTTTGGGCTGGTGGCCTATGCTTCTTCGCTAGACCAGATTGGGCCATTTGGACGCAGTGTGGAAGATGCAGCGATTTTGTTGGGGGCGATCGCCGGACACGACCCCAAAGATTCCACGAGCCTGAAGGTTGAAGTCCCTGACTATACAAAATGTCTCATCCCTGACCTTAAGGGCAAGAAAGTCGGGGTGATTACCGAAACCTTTGGCGAAGGGCTAGATAGCGTGGTGGCGGAGGCCGTCCAGAAGGCAATTCAGCAGCTTAAAGAATTGGGCGCTGAAATTCAGGAGATTTCCTGTCCGCGCTTTCGATATGGGTTGCCGACTTACTATGTCATTGCGCCCTCAGAGGCGTCAGCTAATCTTGCTCGTTATGACGGGGTCAAGTACGGCTTTCGCTCAGAGGAAGCGGAGAATCTGATGTCGATGTATACCCAAACCCGCGCCCAAGGGTTTGGGGCTGAAGTGAAACGACGGATTATGATTGGCACCTATGCGCTCTCGGCGGGGTATTACGATGCCTATTACCTCAAGGCGCAAAAAGTCCGCACTTTGATTAAGCAAGATTTTGAAGCAGCGTTTGAGTCTGTTGATGTACTGGTGTGCCCTACCGCCCCCACCACGGCTTTT
Organism: Thermosynechococcus sp. WC_1; assembly: GCA_020058975.1. GTDB lineage: Bacteria > Cyanobacteriota > Cyanobacteriia > Thermosynechococcales > Thermosynechococcaceae > JAAURS01. The sequence goes on from JAGVDA010000225.1 coordinate 3,929, forward strand.
AAGGCTGGCGAAAAGACCGCAGACCCCATCAGCATGTACCTATCTGACTTGATGACAATTCCGGTCAATTTAGCAGGGCTGCCAGGATTAAGTTTACCTTGTGGTTTCGATGCTCAAGGGTTGCCCATTGGTCTACAAATTATTGGCAATGTGCTGCGCGAAGATCTAGTGCTGCAAACCGCCTATGCCTATGAGCAGTCAACCGAGTGGCATCAGCAAAGCCCTAAGAACATTTAGGGTTGTTCCTAATAAAATCCACTTTTTCTTTCTGGATAATGCAGAAAAAAGGGATGCGTCAACTGCAGCATCCCTTTTTATTAATCCCGTCTATTTATCTAGAAGCTTCTGTGCATCAGGGCTAGGAGAATATTGATAACCTGCTGTTGCCTGGTCAGAATCATCCAGCACTCGAGGTGTTACCAGCACCACCAGTTCATTCCGAGATCGCTCGCCAACATCCTTCCGGAATAGTCTTCCTAGCAGGGGAATATCTCCTAAGATAGGCACCTTGCTAATCGTAGATTTGTCCGTATCTTGAATAATGCCGCTAAGTACCAATGTTTGACCATCACGCAAGCGCACCTTGCCTGTTTCCAATCGTCGCTGGTTCAGCAAAGTTCCAGTTAGCCGACTATTAGATCCTGGAAAGACGAAATCATACGTCCCACTAATTGCACTAACTTCTGGCGAAACACTCATTGAAATAAAGCCGTTATCATCAACCCGATCAACTGCTACGTTAAAAATAACCCCAGCTTGTCGAATAATAGGTTTAACGGTTGTTGAAGCAATTGCTGCACCAGAACCTGACGCATTTTGAGTAGAAGTCTGCTCAAACCCAGAGAATACTTCAGTTGTGAGGTTAACTTGAGCAGAACTACCTTCCTGAACAATTAGGGTAGGATTGGTCAAGATTTTGAAATTTTGGTTGGTTACGTTAGCCGTAATGCTACCCACCAAGCTGTTTGCAATATTTGTGATACTTACAGGCCCGGTAGCGCCACCAAAGACAAGGCTCAATGCATTGCCAATACTTCCAGCAGCACCACTGCCAACACCAATAGAGTTGTTGCCTCTAAAGGACAGTTGTGAGTCGAAGTTTTTGCCCTTCAGCAGGTTAATATCCACAATTTTGACATTAACAGCGGCCTGACGCTTCCGTAAGTCAAGCTGCTGAAGAATATTCGTCGCCATTGCAACCTTGCGAGGGCTACCCACCAGCGTAACGGAGTTAAGCCGTGCATCTGCGACAACCTGTAAGCCCTTTAGCAAATCAGAAGCCGCCGCCTCTTGGTCTTGTCCACCGCTGCCACCCTTATTGGCACCGTAAGATTCCAAGATTTCCTTAGCGCCCCTTTCTTTATACTCTTCAGCAAACTTAGAAATTCGGCTGAGGGTAGAAGCTGATGCCGAACCGCTTGAACCACCCGAAATCGAGCTTGTCGCATCCCCACCACTAGAGGTAATGCTGCCTGTTGCACCACTAATAGAGCCACCTACCTGAGAGGTGCCAATTAGCGCATTGGTAAAGGTGACTTTACTCGTTGCCCGTAACTGATTTAGACGCAGGGTTCGCACCACGCGGTTTTGGGCATCGCCAGGTAGCTCTTTGCCCACAAAAACCGTATTGCCCACCTTATTCGCCTGCATTCCAGACAGCCGCAAGACGTAGTTAAATACATCCTGCACCGACTCGTTTTCAATATCGAGCGAAATTGTAGAGCCTGAACTCACTGCGCCAGCGGCAGCAGCAGGATCGCTAGCACCTTCTCCTTCAGCAAAGGCAACGTTAACGTTTGCAGAACGCCCCAATAAGGTCAAAACTTCGCGTACAGGCGCATTCCGCAACAGCAGTTTAGGAATAACCTGAGCGCTGCCGCCCAAATCAATCGCGTCACCATCAGCATTAATGGCTCCTACCGCAATGTCACCCGCAGGCGGTGCAACTGCACGAGATCTAAACGTGGGTGCAGAAGTTGGCAATTGACCAATGCTAGGGGTTGAATTAGAAGCTGACCCCGAACCATCTAACGCACTGGCGGCATTGAACCGCATAACCAACAAACCTTGGCGCTCATCTCGACGAATGGTGTCGCTAATGGGAGCGGCCTGCATGCCCTTGACCGTAATACGGACGGTATTGGCATCGAGCTGACGCATTTCAATGGCTTCAATACCAGGCGCTGGCTTTGCTTGACTAAAAGATTGCCCCGTAGGTAAGCGCAACTGGGCATTGCTAATATCCGCCACCGACGAATTGCCTCGGTTGACCGTAAAAACGGGTGGGCGATTGTTGCCCTGAGTTTGAAGCGTTAGCTCAAACCCTTTACCCGATGGGGTGAGCTGCACCCCCGTAATTTCTGTTTGTGCCGCTTGAGCGGGGAAATGCATCGCGGTAGCCACCAACGCGGCAGAGCCGATCGCAAATCCGTAGCGTTTAAGATCCCAGTTCACCCTTGACTCCTGTTGTTTTCAATACACATGATAAAAAGCTGTAATAAGCGAGAAATGCAGCAGATGAACCGCCACCTATTCCCTCGCCGCACTCCCTTTACTGAGCTGGTGCCGGCTGACCTGTAGGCTTGGCTTCAGTTCCGCTAGCTGGTTTCTGCTTGGCGAGTTCCGCTAATTCTTCTTCTGTCAGTGGAACATAGGCATAAAGCTTAAAACTACAGGTCACAAGGTTGTCTGGCGCACTGCCTGGAGTGCCTGTGGGTGCCTTTAGCTCCATCTTGAAATCTCGCAACACCAGCAGCGTCTGGAGCCGATCAATGGTTCGCATAATTTCGAGGGTCTGGTTAAAGGTGCCCTCAAAGGCAACATCCGTGACGCGGCGCTTAATTTTATTGTTTAGCTCAACCCCCACAGAACTATCGGCAACCGTACCCGTTAACCCGTAGTCGGGCGTAAACTTTTGTAGTTGAGCCTTGCTTGCCACAATAATGCGGTTGAGATCTAAAAGCAGGGTTTCTAGGTCTTTCTGGGTTGAGAATAGACCTCTTACCTGCTTATTTTTGTCTACTGCCGTATTAACCCGCGCCACAATTTTTTGAATATCGCGAACGGTTGCTTGCTGATCCGCAAGCTTTTTCTCCTTTTGACCAATTTTGTCCTGTAGCTCTTGGGTTTCAGAGAGCTTGGGGCCAATGAGGTTAAAGGCCATCCATCCTGCTAGGCTAACGCCCGCTAAAGCAATTAAAATGCCGCTAACGGTGGGCGTAAAGGTAATGCCAAAGGCTGTGGGGTAAGCAGGGGCACTAATGCCGCTGCTGCCTGGGCCGTATCGATCTGAGATGGTCATGGCTTCATTGCTCCTTGTCGCTTGAGGACCTCTATGCGAGACACTAATCCTGAAGCCCCTTTAGCATTTAATACTTGCAGTAGTTCAGAGGCAGGCACATCGTTAAGCTGAGTCTGCATTTCATACTTCACCAGCGCAACGCCTGTTTGAGTGTCTACAGGATCTCGCGAAGATGATGTCAACTGGGTCTTGTCTGCCTTTAAGAAAGGAGACTTTCGCAACGTCAGCTCAAAGTCATTGATGTCACTAAAGGCCAAGGTTGTGCCCGACAGCTTAAGGTCATTAGAAGGCGGTGGTGCCGCTGGTGGCGCACCTGGACTGGGGGATGGACTAGGACTAGGTGCTGGTGCAGGGGTTGCCTGTCCGGCGGGGGGAGCAGAGGCAGTCTGCTCAATTTTGGTGATGCGTAGGGTAGCAGGAACGCGATCTCGCAGGTCTTGCAGGGTTGCTGACCAGGGCTTAATTTGATTAAAAATAGTAGCCAAAGCCGAAGTCTCGGCTAAGATGGCCTTCTCTTTGTTCTGCAGCTCATCCACCTTTTTTAGCTCAGGCGCTAATCTATCGAGATCTGATTGCAGCGTTTGCTCTCGACTAGATAACTGCTGGTTGAATAGCGATAGTCCACCTAAGAGCAGCAGCACAAGACCCACTAAGCCACCCGCTAAAGCACCGCCTAAAAATAATGGCGCTTTACTTTCGGTACTGCCGCCGACAAATGTTCCCTGTGAGACCGTCCCTGTGCCAAGTTCGGGTCGATCATTGAGAAGATTAATATCAATTTGATACATGGTTTAAATCTCCCGTAATCCTAGACCCATCACAATTCCTAAAGCCGGACGCTGTGCCGCAGGAATATCCGAAAACCCCTGAATGCTAAGGCTTTCAATGGGGTCTATTAAAGTACAAGGGTAGCCTAGCCGCGTTGAGAGAAATTCATCAATTTGACCAATGCCTGCCCCCACGCCAGATAGAAAAACCTGGCTTATTTCAAGGTTCTCACCTTGGTTGAGGTAAAAATCAATAGAGCGTCGCAATTCGTCAGAGAGGTCGCCAAGCATTCTTAAAATGGCGGCAGCACTGGGGTTAGCAGAGTCTCCAGCCATTGTTTCGGTGGCGCTTACGCTAAGCGGAACGCTCATGCCTTGAAGCAGGTCGGCTCCCATTGAGCTGGGTAGATTCATGGCGCGGCTAAGGGCGCTTTGCAGTTGAAAGGTGCCGATGGGAATTTTGCGATTGAACTGCGGTACGCCGTCTAGAACAATGCTAATTTCTGAGCCGTCACAGTCGATGTTGACTAGGGCGACCGCTTCACCTGTGGCAAACTGCAAAAGCTGGCTGCGGAGGGTGCGAAGAAGGGCAAAGCTGCTAACTTCTAAAACTTTTAGCTGTAAACCCGCTTGTTCAAAGACGTTGAGGTAGGCATCTGTAATTTCTTTGGGTGTTGCCACCAAGAGAATTTCAACCCGCTCAATGCCGTCTTCGTCAATTTGGGTGTCTAACTTTTGAAAGTCAACATCCGCATCTTCCCGCGCAAACGGCAGGTAGAGCGCTGCTTCTTGGTTAAGCACCATATCTCGCAGTTCAAAGTCGTCGAGTTCGGCAGGGAGCCGAATGAGTCGAATGACGGCTTCTCCAACGGGGATGGCGCTGATGGCTCTACGGGCTTTGATTTTTTGTCCTCAAGACCCTGACGAATCACGTCTGCGATCGCATCGGGGTCGACAATCCGTCCATCTTGATAAGAGCCTTCAGGCAGGGGAAGGGAGATAAAAGCATCAACTTTTATCCCTTTTTTACCCTGTTCAAGCTGCACGATATTAACGCGTTCGGGGGTAAGTTCCACCCCCAAGCGCTGACTAGGTTTAGAGAAAAAGTTGAGTGAAGTAACCACAGACTTAACCGCTGTTCACTGGATGTTCTAGAGCAAACTGAAGCCAACCTTAGTGCTGCAAGACTGCGTTGCAGTACCAAGCACCTGTTTTAAAGATGCTTTGTTCTCTTTCGAGTGAAAGAAAATCTTAAAAGATCTCGTTTGAATTTGAAATCAATAGAACAGTCAATCCTGTAGGGATAATACCCAAATTAATAGAGGAGTTGATCATTTAGTCTTGCATTGTGCATATAGCGCTTCTCGAATCGCTTAGGTGCATGGACGCTTTTGAATACTCTCACACAATCGCTCTTTAGCGGCGCAAACGCAACCTGGCGACGGTTTTTGTCAGGTATTTCTGGGCTAGATCGCCTGACAAGCACTTCAGCATTCTGCTAAGCCTTGTGGCCTAAACCTGTATAGGTCTTGATTGCTGCCCTTACGAATGTGACTGTATTAAGGTGCCTAATACACTAAAAAGGCGTTGGAGCGACAGCATTGCCCACGGCGCAAATGGCGGCATGACTGCCTGATCAAAGTTGCGTGAAAACAGCTCTTGCTTAAGGGACACCACGCGGGGCGTGAGGGGTGGCAAATTAGCTGCATTGTTGAACCGCGTATCATAGCTCCAGTTACGGGTAGGCGGATAGTAGATATTGCAGCTCTCGTCAGTACCATTAGTCATAAGAATGCCCTTCTTATCAAGACCACCGCTACCGCAGAAAGGGCCATTCACCCGCCGAGCGGCTGACAAACTAACCAGTGAGCCAAGATAGTTAAAATTAATCCCTTCCCAATATTCATGAAAACGGGGGTAGTTATTCAATCCACCACCTGTACCGTCATCAAGGTCTTGCCCCCCCCGATTAACGCCGCCCGTGATATCAATCCCTGCCAGAAAGGCGGCGTTGATAGTGGTTTCAATAGGTTTCCGGTCTTCAAGATTAATTGAGGTGAGGTCATCTAAAGGCCAAGCAGTAGACAGCACATTAATCGAATCTGCCATCACGGCAGCGGGGATTCTTTGACCCGTGTTTGCGGTCGATTCAAAGGCAGGCGCAGTACAAGCTGCCTTGCAGTTGTAGTCTCCGCGCATATAAACTGCCTGATCTGAAATAATGGAAAGCCCTTTGGGTGTTTCGCTCCCTATCGGCGTCACTAAATCTTGTCCGTTATAGACCCGGATACCATAGTCGTTAATGGCTTCAGAGTCAGGCCCTTTTACTGTAAAAAACCAAACTAACCCACCCTCTGAATCTTCATTCAAGGGTTTACCCATGAGATTTTTAGCACACCCCAGCAACCCACGCATATCAACGTTCAGCATCTGAATGGGCAAGAATTTATCTGGGCCTAAAGAACCTCTCTTCTCTCGATAGTTTTTAAAGGTTTTATCTGAAAAAGAAACAATTGGCTTTCGTACAACAGTCCCTGCTGCGACGATGGAAAAATTTGGGTTGAGAGATCCTTTAATCGTAATTACGTCGCCAGAAACGGACTGGACAAAGTATAAATGGGGGTCAGTCCCCACCGTTAAAACATCATTTGGGGCAAAGCTTCCCGCTGTTCCTGGGGTTACGGTTAAGGTATTGGTTGTGGCGCTGGTGGTTAGTGTTTGGGATGGGGCGCAAGCATTACTATTGAGGAGATCAGTCGTTTCTGAAGAGAGTATGCTATCTCCTGCACTCCTAATCTGAAGCGCTGGAGCAGTAGGATTGGTTAAATCTAATACAAGCCGCAAATCAGCGCTGTCCCAATAGAGTCTGCCAGGGTTTGCATCAAAGTCACCAGGAGGGGGTGGCGTTAATTTCTGTACGCCAACGCGAATTTTGCCATTCCAAGGGGCTATTGCCTTAAATTCAGTCCGCCCGCCCGCACAAGCAACATTCCGAGGGGCAGGCGTAGCATCATCAACTTTGACATCACCAGAACATTCATTTTTATATTTCAAACCTCGATAAAGCTTATTTGCAGTTGTTAATTGCCCCTTAATACGAAGCGTTCCAGATGCGTTGATATATAAATCGTTGTTGCTATGAACCGGACCACTGAGCGTCATCACAGGTGGAAGGTTAATATCCATATCCTGGTCGGAGAAGGCTGCAAACTGAAACAGCGGAATCAGACGGCTCTTAAACTTAAGCCCGACGATCGCAGAGGGTTTGCTGTGGCTATCTTGGGCGATCGAGATAACGTTGTAGCGATACTCTTGCGCCGTTAGCCCTTCGTTATTCTCTCCAGCGGGGATCACCACGGTTTTGGGGACAGAACCCGTTTCATCTTCAATATAGGTGGTGACGGGCTGAGTGCTAATGTCAGTGTTGGTCTGACATCGAAAGTCTAGTGTGCCTTTATCACCAGCGGGATCAAGGCAGTCTTTCCAATGGGCTGGTGATTTTCCCTCAGGACGGTTGTACCCGATAAAGCGATCATAAATGGCCTTGGCGCGCAGGTTTAGGCCAGCTTCTGCTGCATAAAAGCCCGTATTCCCCTTCGCCGAAGCGTTAGTGCTGGCGTTATCTACTTTGCTGGTAATGGCGTAGGTCAGCAATAGCACTGACAAAATTAGCAGAACAGCAAGGGTAATGACCAAGGTGTAGCCCCCTGGTTGATCGCACTCATGGTGATCGCGATCTTGCCGAAGGCGAACGAGCAGCAGCAGCAAAAAGGACTGGGGGTGATTATGCTGAAACTTCATGGCGTAGGGGGTCTAGATAAACTATTGCGAGGGAAAAACTGAGAGGTTAGGGTTTGAATCACAGGCTTGGCATCTGGCCCAATATTTTCGACCGAAAAACTAACCTCAATGGCTTTTAGGGTTGTCCAGTCTTCATAGGGAAAGGTGGGCGGATTGTTAAAGGCATCAATTTTTGTCCCCGTGGAGTCAATGCCTTTTACCTGAAAATCACGAAGACGATTCACAATTTGGAGCGGTGCATTGTTCAGAAGAGTGTTGGTGTTGCGATCGACTAAGCTCAGTTCAAGAATGCGATCGTCCCTCGCATCCGCCGCTCCCAACGCATAACGCCGTTCCTCAAGAATATAAAGCTTAGACCCGACAGGATACGTTTTTGTAAAGGAGGGTGCTACAGATTTATTGATAAGGTATCGCTGATCTGCTGGGGAGCCTTCTTGAGCTTCACCAGAGTACAGAAAAAATTCTCCATCGCCTGTACTAGGGTTAAAAATGTAGGCCCAACTGCACTCATCGTTTAAGCTGGCTGGGGTCGTTTGCTTACAGTCTCCAGGCGGTGATGCACAGGCTGTCTTAGTCGCACTGAGTTGGCAGCGATAGGCTCTCCATTCTTCAACGTTGTCGGGCAATCCATTGGGGGGTGGGCCATCTGCAAAAGGACAGGCTACAGCAGATTTATCTACAACCCGAATACTGTTTGAGGTGCCATCGACTGGGGCACAAACCGTCAGATCTTGGGATAATAGTTTACGCTGAAGCCTTAGCTTATCGGGGGCTGTACCGCCGCCATTCTCAATACGAATGATGGGTAGCCCCAAGCCCAAGCCCACTTTTTCCCCTGCCTGACGGACATCAATGCCAATGAGATCCATCGAAGACTGGATGGTTTGGTTGACATCTGTGGTGGCCTGCTGATTGATATACTGCCGCCGCTGGGTCACAATTAAGCCCAGTGACACACCTAAGATGACCGAAGAAACCACGACCGTGACCAGTAGCTCTAATAACGTCAGACCCTGCTGAGATCTCAGCAGGTGAGATCTCAAAGAAAGGTTAGGCCGCGCCATGCTCACCAAAGTTCTCAAAATTCTTAGTTGACCTCAAACTTTGTATAGATGGTTGAGACTTCATAGACAGGCGCATCGCTGACCGTGCCATTGTCAAATGCCTGAAAAACCGCCACCCGAATGTATCGAGAATTGAGGTCACAGAACTGAGTTTTAGTCGCTTCGCAGAAAAAGATTTTAGCGTTAAATTTTTTGTTATAAGAACTTTTATTGGTTAACGCAGTCCCCCCAGGAGACGTTACATCGCTCACTCCGCTATTGGGCAAGGTATTAATGGGCTGCTGGCGCAGTTCATCCATAATCTGCTGCGAGACGGCGATCGCCCCCGTTCGCACCGGATTTTTGAGAGTCTGAAGGCGATAGGTGGTGTAAATAGGCACCACGCCAGCCACGACCGCCAGAAAAATAAGTAGAGACACCATGGTTTCTACCAACGTAATGCCTTCAGATGCCTGAACCCTATATGCCTGCAATTTATATAAATTAAAAGAACTAGGGGATTGCCTTAACATCAACCCCACCTCCCCGAAACACCTTAATTTGATATTGCAGATTTTTATCATCCTTGAGGCTTAGGTCTAGGGTTTGATTGGCTAGCCCACGGCTGTTATAACAAATGTCCCAGTTGGTTATGGGAACTGGCGCAACGCTATTAACCAACACAGCGCTCATCTCAACATTTTTACGATTGGCAGGGGGCGTCGCAGCCGTATCTAGAGCCGTATCCCCTAAAGTAAACCCTGGGTCGGGCTTCCAGTCTGCGCTAGCGCTAGTGCAGGATTCAGCAACCTCTACTGCAAGACTTATGCCATTGGCGGTGGCGATAGGCCGCATCCGATAGGCTGAGGTTTGTGAAATGGCCTTTGCTCTTAACAGCTTAAGGTTTCCGGCAATATTGGCGCTGGTGTCTTTGAGCGGAAGACTGCCAAATCGAATGGTGGGGGCGGCGATCGCCGTCAATACCCCTAAAATCACAATCGTCACCAGCGTTTCCGCTAAGGTAAAGCCTTGCTGTGTCAGTCTGCGATGATAAAACATAAGAGACCAGGGCAGTAGAGAATAAATAGGCAAAACATGATGAACCGCCGTTGTTCTGCTCCGTTCGCCTTAAAGATTTACGATTTACCCCCGCTAGCCAAACCTTTATACAGGCAATACTGCCGATGTATTAAGGTCTAGACCAATATTTTACTGAAGATTGAGTCTTGCAAGTAAGCCCATAATAGCCCCAAGATATTAGGCTGACCACTCTTGTAAAATCCTGACTCGGTTTAGCGTGAGGGTGGCGTCCCTAGGAGAAGAAAACATCATGACATCTATGGCGCAGCAGCCCCCCAATACTAGACTTGAGCGAGACAGCATGGGAGACATCGCCGTCCCCCAAGATCGTTACTGGGGCGCACAAACCCAGCGATCGCTCACCTATTTTGCCATCGGCAGTGACGTGATGCCCCGTGAGATGATCCGCGCCTTGGGTTTGGTGAAGGCGGCGGCGGCTGAGGTGAATCAAGATTTAAGTCTTTTGCCGCCTGAGTTGGCGCTCGCCATTATTCAGGCAGCCCAAGAAGTGGTAGAAGGGCGGTGGGATGATCATTTTCCGCTACGGGTCTGGCAAACGGGCAGCGGCACCCAAAGCAATATGAACGCCAATGAGGTCATTGCCAATCGGGCGATCGCTCTTCTCGGTGGCGTACTGGGCAGTCAAAACCCCGTGCATCCGAACGATCACGTCAATCAGTCGCAGTCTTCTAATGATGTGTTCCCCACTGCGATGCACATTGCGGCAGCGGAGTCGATCAATCATCAGCTTTTGCCAATGGTGACAAAGCTCAGAATAGCGCTCGATGAAAAAGCTAATGCGTACCAAGATATCGTCAAAATTGGTCGCACTCACCTAATGGATGCCGTTCCCCTAACCCTAGGGCAAGAATTTTCTGGCTATGTGTATCAGCTTGACCAAAACCTAGCGCGGCTTCAAGGCGTACTGCCCGATCTCTACGAACTGGCGCTAGGCGGCACCGCTGTGGGTACCGGACTCAATACCCATCCAGAATTTGCCGAGCGCGTGGCGGCTAAACTTGCGGCGCTGACCCAAATACCCTTTGTGAGCGCCCCCAATAAATTTGCGGCATTAGCGGCACATGATGCTGTGGTAATGGCAAGCGGTGCCCTTAAGACCTTGGCAACTTCCCTGCTCAAGATCGCCAACGATCTGCGCTGGCTGGGTTCTGGCCCTCGGTGTGGGTTAGGGGAACTCATTTTGCCTGCCAATGAGCCAGGATCTTCAATTATGCCTGGGAAGGTTAACCCCACTCAGTGCGAGGCGATGACGATGGTGTGTGTGCAGGTCATGGGCAATGATGCGGCGATCGCCTTTGCGGGCAGTCAGGGCAACTTTGAGCTAAACGTGTTTAAGCCTGTGATGATCCACAACCTGCTGCATTCCATAGGTCTACTGGCGGATGCGTGCAGCTCTTTTACAGATCACTTAGTCGTGGGTCTAGAACCCAACCGTCCTCAAATTGAGGCGCTTCTGCAACGCTCTTTAATGCTAGTGACGGCGCTCACCCCCAAAATTGGCTATGACAATGCTGCTGCTGTCGCAAAAAAAGCTTACGCCGAAGCAAAAACGCTGCGCGAAGTTTGTCTAGAACTGGGCTACCTGACGGGCGAAGAATTTGACCAAGTGGTGCAACCTAAAGATATGACCCACCCCAACTTATAAGTAGATAGACATAATTATCTATCAAACGGGTTTCGGCTTCGCTCAACCCTCAAATCCCGTATGTAAGAGGGTTGAGCGAAGTCGAAACCCATCCCAACCTGTAACTTTATTGATGTCTACCTACTTAAAAGCGTCCGCTTAAGGAATCTCCCCGATGTCTCTAGCATTTGTGCTGCGTGTTGCCGTTAGCCTTGCCCTAGGCGGTTGCTTTCTCTTGCCCCAGGCTAATGCCTCCCCCGTCTCGCAAAATGAAGTAAAGCCCTCAGCGCCAGCCCCAATCCTTGCGCCTCAGCGACAGCAGTATCAAACCCAAGGCATGATTTTTGAAACCCCGCCAGGATTTTCTTCTTTGCAGCCTCTCGGCGGCAAAACCGTAGGCGTTGTTTTCCCCGCTGCTGCCACTGCCCAGACGCGCCACGTTTCGGTGCGTCTGCTCGAAATTCAGCCCAGTGCCTTAGGGATTTCTGCCCTAGGCTCACGGGAGCTGTCAGAATATGTGCGCTTTAGTTTTTGGGGTCTTACAACCACCCCTCAATCTCGCCAAACCCGTCGATTTATGGGGCAAGACGTTACGGGTGATGTGCTAATGCAGCCTAAAAATAGCGGCATGTCTTACCTGGAGTTTTATCTGGTGCCGTTGACCCAAG
>JAGVDA010000176.1 GCA_020058975.1 Thermosynechococcus sp. WC_1
AAAACAGCCTAACACCATCTCTGATTTGTCCATTTCAGCATCGGTTTCGCTCCAGCCCACCGAGCAACACAACGTCGTCTCTTGCAGCATTGCGATTCGTGGCATTGCTAGCTCACTGACCCATCAGCGTTTAGTGCTAGTCACTTCAGACAATCAGCTACTGGACGTGCTAAGCGCAGACCAGCAGCGGCAGCTTCACAATCGCATTATCTGGGAAATCGCTCAGGCGCTCTATCTTCGCCGTCAGTTTAACCGCTCCCATGCCATCCCTGCCTGGAAGACTTGGAAAGCCCTCCCCATTAAGGTTAAACCTCAGTACAGCCTGCCTGTACGGGCTATCTACCATCTGATGGACTGGATGCAGCATCAGCCTATTGCCCAACCCATTATTCAACCCATTACTCTCCCTAAATTGCCTGCCGCACTGACGCCAGAACCTGCGCTAGCATCTCTGCGTCAGTGGTGGGCAGCCGTTTTACACTCTTCTCAGAGTGGGCAAATCATCCTGCCTCAGAAGTCTGAAGTGCAGAAATTGTCCCTAGCGTTGGTCGGTCGAAAGCCAGAACTGCCTATTCTTAGCGCCCTTGGGCAAAAGCTGCGGGGGTACCGTACCGTACTGGTGGCGATGGTGGGGGCGATCGCCCTCTTACCCTTTACCCTCGCACTGCCAGAACCAGCCAACGCCGCAATTGTTCCTACAATGCCTGCACCGCTTAGTAGCCCGCTGATGGTAGAGCGGCTAATTGACCCCGCTCGCTCTCGTCGGCGATGGCAGGCCGAGGCAAAACTTTCTGAGCAGTCTGGTCGGCTCTCTGCGGGAAAGGTTCGCATTGCCCCCCAGAAGACCGCTGCGACCCTCTCAGCCCAGAGATTTGAAGGAGCGATCGCCGATTGGGCAGGTCGATTTGCTCAAGCTAATGCGGCACCAGACCCCTCTACCATTGAGGTCAAGGCCGTCTTTATGGGGTATGACCATCATCCCCTAGAGGTTTTGCTGCTGTGGGTAGATGGGGCGATCGCCTGGGTTGAAGCGCAATTCACAAAGATTAGCAATCGGCTATTGCCCAAGCTTCAGACCTGGATTCGTCAATACTGGCATCGTGCGTAAAACGCAGCGGTGAAGGACAAAATTTTGAGTTGCGAAGGGCGGTCTGTCGAACCAGAGTGCAACTGTCCGATATGATAGTGAGATTCGGTCTGCAATTCTGCTTTTTTAATCTTGTTCATTTATCGGTAGAGCTACAGCGGCTATGGAAACTCTAAAAATCGTTGTTTACATCACGGTGTTCTTTTTCGTTGGGCTGTTTGTCTTTGGCTTTTTGTCCGGCGACCCTGCCCGTAACCCTAACCGTAAAGACATGGACTAAGTTCCTTTCTTTCATTCCTTTCGTTTAGCACCATAGGCGCTGAGCTATCCCACCCTCTCTCAAAGAAAGGATATGGCTCAGCGTTTGGTTAATTTTAATCTTGTTGCCGAATCCAGATAGGGAGGTTGTGCGTCTGAGCGTTGTATTGGTGTACCGTCAGTAAAATATGGTCTATCCAACCTTAGAAGCGGCAACGCCTCCTGCTCTTGTTCAGACTGCGTCAGTTCCAGTTCTGGCATTAGATATTCCCATCAAAAAAACTGCGCTGCCTTCAAAGACAACGCAGCCTTTGGGTTCTTCGTCTAGCGCAACTTCAGAAGTAAAAGCGTCTGGCTTGGGGTATCCGCTGACAGTGCCGCCGCCATTGTCTCAAGCTTTAATTCGCTTCACCGTCACGCCAGCGCCGAGTGCGATCGCCGCAGTTCAGGCCGCGTCTACTGCCTCTTTCTTTGAGCGGCCTAATTGCTTGACCCTAGATGCGTCCTCTCCTAATCCTTTTAAACAAAAACTTCCGCCCAAAAAACTGGCTCAGGTTAGTTCGCCAGATCTAGCCCCTGACCTTGCGCCAGATCCGGCTCTAGCCCCAACACCTGTTCCGCCCCCCACACTTGTTCCTGAAACCGTTCCTGCGCCTACGGCTGTGCCTCAGCCCAAATCGAGCAGCAGCTCTTTTGTAGAACTATCTGCCGATCGCCAAGAATATGATGCTGCGCAGCGGGCTTTAACGGCAGTTGGCAACGTATTGCTCAATTATCGCTCAGCGGTTCTCAAGGCAGATCGCGTCCAGACCTTGGCGGTTCAAAAGCGGGTGTTTGCGGAGGGTAATGTCACCCTGACCCAAGGGGGACAGGTTTTGCAGGGCGATCGCCTAGAATACCTGCTCGACCAAGAGCGCGGTCTTTTGTTCAAGCCTCGAGGCATCATTAACCTTCCCTCGGCAGAAAGCGAGGTTGCGCCCGTCACCCCTGGCACAACGGCAGTCGGCAGCAATCCATTGGCTGGCATCAAAGAATCGCTACAGCAGCAGCCCAGCAAGCCGCTTCCTGTGCGCATTCAGAGTGGTCAGCGCCTACGATTCGAGGCAGATCGGATCGAATTTACAGGTCAGACTTGGCAAGCCGTCAATATTCGCATCACGAGCGACCCTTTTTCGCCGCCAGAGCTAGAGATTAGGGCAGATCAGGCTCAGCTTCGGCGAGTGTCTGCCAAAGAAGACGTTGTAACACTCCAGCGTCCGCGCTTGGTGTTTGATCAAAATATTAGTATCCCGATACCGCGCTCTAGGGTGGTACTCAGTCGAGAACGCACCAATCCGTTTGGGGTGGAGTTTGGGTTTGATGATCGCGATCGCGGCGGTCTATTTCTGGGTCGTCAAATTACGCCGATTTCAACGAGAAGCTTCAAGCTTTCCGTTACGCCTCAGTTTTTTATAGAGCGAGCCATCGTAGACAAAGGCTTTAATTTATTATCCCCAGACCTATACGGCCTAAATTTGCGGCTCAAAAGTGATTTTGCACCCAAAACTAATTTGGGCGCTTATGTTGCCCTGCGCAGCGTTGACTTTACAGATTTTGCAAATAATGTCCGGGCAGGGCTAAAGCTACAGCGCAAAATTGGCGATAGCACCCTCGCCTTTGAAGCGGCCTACCGAGAACGGATTGTGAATGGATCTTTAGGAGAGCAAAATATTCAAAATCGCGTTGGGTTTACCTTTAGTACGCCCACTCAGCTCATAGGCAAAACTGGCATCGAATTTAACTATCGTCTTGCGACCGAACTGCTCACCGCCAATACGGATCGCTTGGGCGGTGTTGATCTCATTAGTTTAGGTCGATTCCAAGGCAGCGCATCGATTCAAAGAGCCGTGGATTTATGGCGGGGCAAGACTTTACCCCCCACGGCAACGGAAGGCATGAAGTATACGTCTGAACCCATCCAGCCTTATGTGAGATTTGTGGGGGGTCTCACGGGTGTGGTGAGTGGCTATTCTAACGGCGATTCTCAAACGAGCTTGATTGGCAGAATTCGGTTTGAGGGGCAGTTTGGTCACTTTTCACGGCGCTATCTTGACTACACCGGATTTTTTATCGGGTTTTCTCAAGGGGTTCAGATTGGCGAGTCGCCCTTTTTGTTTGACCGCGTGATTGATAGACAGGTTCTGTCCGCAGGTTTTTTGCAGCAGGTGTATGGACCGGTTCGCTTAGGCTTTCAGACTTCGATTAATTTAGATACGGGTGAATTTTTTAATACGGATATCATTCTGGACTACAGCCGCCGCACTTATGGCCTAACCCTTCGCTATAATCCAAACTTGCAGGTTGGCTCGATTGTATTTCGCATCAACAGCTTCAACTGGGGTAGTAACCAAGACCTGCTTTCTAGTCCAGAGATTGGTGTGGTTGAGGCAGGCGTAGGTCAAACCAACAATCCATTTTAAATTTTTTACTGTGTTGCTGTTATCTGAATGACCTCTACTTTTTCTATTCCTTCCGCCGAGGATGATCGACACCGATTTTGGATGCAGCGCTGTTTGACGCTGGCTCGTCAAGGTCTAGGTCGTACCGCACCCAACCCTATGGTGGGCTGTGTGGTGGTTAAAGACGGTGAGGTGGTAGGAGAGGGGTTTCATCCCAAGGCGGGGGAACCTCATGCTGAGGTGTTTGCGCTGCGTGAGGCGGGCGATCGCGCGCAAAATGCCACACTCTACGTCAGTCTAGAACCTTGCAACCACTTCGGTCGTACACCACCTTGCTCTGAGGCAGTGGTGCGATCGGGGGTCACGCGGGTGGTGGTGGGTATGGTGGATCCGGATCCGCGCGTGTCTGGCGGCGGGATCGAACGACTGCGAACCGCAGGGATTGAGGTGATTGTAGGCGTGGAGGAGCAGGCCTGCCGCGATCTCAATGAGGCGTTTATCCATCGCATCATTCATCAACAACCCTTTGGCATTTTGAAGTATGCCATGACCCTAGATGGCAAAATTGCGACCACCAGTGGACATAGTGCCTGGGTCAGCAGCCCCGAAGCGCGGGCCTATGTGCATCGTCTGCGATCGCACTGTGATGCGGTCATCATCGGCACCAATACGCTCCGTCGCGATAACCCACAGCTCACTAGCCATCAGCCCGATGATGGAAGCGTAGCGGTTCATAATCCGCTGCGGGTAGTCATGAGTCGCTCCTTTGATTTGCCCACGCAGGCAAGGCTCTGGCAAACGCAAACGGCACCGACGCTGGTGCTGACCGAGGGAACTCCTGACGCCCAACGGCTAGGTCAACTGCGCGATCGCAATGTTGAGGTGATGGTGTTACCCCAGCTCACGCCCCAGGCCGCAATGGACTGCCTCTATGACCACGGCTGCTCAACGGTGCTATGGGAATGTGGGGGGACGCTCTCGGCTGCGGCGATCGCCCAGGGCTGCATCCAGAAGGTGTTGGCCTTTATTGCGCCTAAGCTGATTGGCGGACAAACCGCGCCCTCTCCAGTGGGCGATTTAGGGCTAACGCAGATGACGGATGCGCTGTATCTAGAGCGAATCGCGGTGGAATCTATTGGGCAAGATTACCTCATATCTGGGTATCTTTAGGGGCTGCTAGCGCAAAAGCAGCAATAGACTCACGCCAACAAGGGCGAACGCCGAGCCAACCCAAGATCGCATACTGACGGTCTGACCCGCCATCCGCGCCATGACTAAAATAAAAAGCGGACTGGTTGCCAGCAGGGTCTGCGCAATTCCCACAGGGGCATACTTAAAGCCAATTTGCTGAAACCAAATGCCGATATAGGTTCCTAAAAATGCTGCGCCCACGAGAGGCAACCCAACCGCTTTTTGCCCCAATTGCTGCCACCCCTTTAGCGCTTTAGGCTTAAACAGCAAAACAATCATTAAGCTCACAACCCCAGCACCCAATCGAATGAGTGCCCCCCAAAGTGGCGTGATGGTGGTTTCTGCTAACGCCCCGCGAGATAACAATGCACTAACGGCAAAGATAAGTACCGAAATGAGTCCTAATATAACGCCGCGAATCATCTGCGATCGCGCGACCGGAGCAGCACCATTACCGGTTCTTTCTTGAATCACCCAGGCAATTCCGGCAAGGGTTAAGCCCATGCCCACCCATGCCCAACGCGAGAGTGATTCTTGAAGTAGAAATAAAGCTAAAACTGCCGTAATCGAGGGCGTAAGTACACCAAACAAAAGCGTGAGGCGCACACCCAAACATCGTAAGGTTTCAAAATAAAGCGTATCGCCAAGGCCAATCCCGACGACTCCACTCAAACTTAGTGTGATCAGCGGCATCAGCGGGAGTTGGGGGATAGGCTCTGCGTTAATGGCAAGCGTGAGAATCAATAGTGCCACTGCCACAATACCCTTGCTAAGATTTAGCAGCAGCGGCGATAGCGTCTGACCCAATTTGGAATAAACGGCTGATGCAATTGCCCAGGCAAACGCTGCACCTAGAGCCGCAAGTTCTCCAAGCGCTAATCCGGTTGAAACGTTCAACAAATGCTGACTATTGCCTCAACCAGCGAGCGGCATCTTTGGCATGATAGGTCAAAATCATATCGGCTCCGGCACGTTTAAAGCTAGTGAGGGTTTCTAGCACAATGCGCTCTTCATCGACCCACCCGTTGAGGGCTGCGGCCTTAACCATTGCATATTCTCCAGAGACGTTGTAGGCGGCAACAGGTAAGTTACACGCCTGTTTGACCTGCCAAATGATATCCATATAAGAAAGCGCTGGCTTCACCATTAGCATGTCTGCGCCTTCGGCAATATCTAGCTCAATTTCTTTAATGGCCTCTCGAGAATTGGACGGATCCATCTGGTAGGTGCGGCGATCGCCAAACTGCGGCGTAGAGTCTGCCGCGTCACGGAAAGGCCCATAGTAGGCCGAGGCGTACTTTGCCGCGTAGGACATGATGGGAATATCTTCAAAACCCGCTTCGTCTAGGCCAGATCGAATCGCCTGCACAAACCCATCCATCATGCCAGAGGGCGCAATGATATCAGCGCCTGCCTGCGCCTGAGAGACTGCCGTTTTCTTAAGCAGTTCTAGGGTTGGGTCATTGAGAACGCGCCCAGTTAAATCGCCCACCTCTAAATAGCCACAGTGTCCGTGGGAGGTGTACTCGCACAGACAGGTATCTACCATCACCACCAACTCTGGGACGGCAGCTTTAACAGCAGCGGTTGCCTTTTGAACAATGCCGCAGTCGTGCCATGCTCCAGTTGCGTCAATGTCTTTGTCTGCGGGGATGCCAAACAAAATAATGGAGGGGATGCCTAAGTCGTAGACCTGCTTTGCCTCATCCACAATTTTGTCAATGGAGAGCTGATACACCCCAGGCATTGAGATGACTTCGGTGGCAACGCCTTCCCCTGGTACTGCAAACAGCGGATAAATCAGGTCGTTGGTGGTTAAGACGGTCTCTTGCACCATCCGGCGCAGTTGAGGGTTGCTTCGTAGGCGACGGGGGCGATGGGTAGGAAACATAGTGCAGGGCTACAAATTCAGCGATGAGGCTCAGTTTCTAATTTTAATGCAGTTTCAAGGCTTGACCGAACTCAAGTGCTTGAGCTGTAATGTTTTTTGATACTCACTGGAGTCCTGCTTGCACAGTAAAAATGCTGAGAACAGGTGCTGGCGCGTCAGCTTGCTGAAGAGATGAGTCATGAACGGGAGCCTAATAAAATTCCCCTATTGAAGTTCTTGAACATCTGGGTACTCCAGAATCTTTTTATACGCTGTCAGTAATGGACACTTACGAATAGCAGACTCAAATGGATCCTTATAGAAAAGAACTGTGCTTCGTAGTGGATAGAGATTCGGTTCAGCTTGCTCCTCAGCCTCTTTCGCTTTACTGGGCAA
Organism: Thermosynechococcus sp. WC_1; assembly: GCA_020058975.1. GTDB lineage: Bacteria > Cyanobacteriota > Cyanobacteriia > Thermosynechococcales > Thermosynechococcaceae > JAAURS01. The sequence goes on from JAGVDA010000176.1 coordinate 7,241, forward strand.
TTCTCCTAGCCCTTTCAGGGCGGCTTCACCAGCGGAGGCACTGGGCGATCGCAAGCTGTTATGGCAGCGAGAATCTTAGCCTAGAGGATCTCGTAGGGTCTGCGATCGCAGGTTTGCCCAAAGTAAACGGATAATAGACATGGTAAACCTTATTTTGGGAGGTCGCTTATGCAAGCCATTACAGTGCATTCTCGTGTTGCCTCAGACGGCTCCTTGCAACTTCAGCTCCCTGATGAATTAAAAGGCCATAAAGTTACAGTTACCATCCAACCAACCTTTCAACCCCCTGATACTTCATTGGGTGTCAACTTGGGCTGGCCTGAAGGTTTTTTTACTGAAACAGCAGGCGCACTGGCTGACGACGAGTCTTTTTTTCGCCACCCTCAAGGAGACTACGAACTTCGTGAGGACTTGAATGTACCTACTTGATACCAACGTCTGTATCAATTTCATGAAAGGAAATGCTGATATCGTTCGTCGGTTATCTTCAGTAGCTCCATCCACAGTATATGTTTGCGCCATAGTCAAAGCCGAACTATTGTATGGAGCAATGCGAAGCAATAATCCATTGCGCACTCAACAAATACAAACGGCATTTCTATCTCAATTTCACTCATTTCCCTTTGATGATCAAGCAGCACTGATTCATGGTCGTATTCGTGCTCAACTTGCAGCTCAAGGCACACCCATTGGCCCCTACGATTCTCAAATTGCAGCGATCGCACTGGTTCATGACATGACCCTAGTGACAAACAATACCCGCGAATTTTGTCGTGTTGAAAATCTAAAGTTCAAAGACTGGCAAAGAGGGGTTTAGCACAACGGGTACTCAACCAGGATGCTGCGCCAATACCTGCTTTAGATACTGTCCTGTGTAAGATTCTGGCACCTCAGCCACAGCTTCCGGTGTCCCAAAGGCGACAATTTCGCCCCCGCGATCGCCCCCCTCTGGCCCTAGATCAATCACCCAGTCTGAGCAGCGAATCACGTCTAAATTATGCTCAATCACCAGCACCGAGTTGCCCTTATCAACCAAGCGCTGAATCACGTCTAGCAGCTTGTGGACATCGTAAAACGAAAGCCCCGTTGTGGGTTCGTCAATCAGGTATAGGGTTTTGCCCGTCGCGCGTTTCGAGAGTTCTGTTGCCAGCTTGACCCGTTGGGCTTCGCCGCCCGACAGCGTTGGAGCCGTCTGACCCACCTGCACATAGCCCAGTCCCACATCCACCAGCGTTTGGAGGCGCACCTCCGCCTTGGGGATATTGCGGCAGAAGTCTAATGCCTCTTCTACGGTCATACTCAGCACGTCGGCGATGGACTTGCCTTTGTACTTCACCTGAAGGGTTTCGCGATTATAGCGTGCCCCTTTACAGACCTCGCACTGAACATAGACATCGGGCAGAAAGTTCATTTCAATGACGTTAACGCCCTGCCCACCACAGGCTTCGCAGCGACCGCCCTTGACATTGAACGAAAACTGTCCTGGTTTATAGCCACGCACTTTGGCTTCGACCGTCTCAGCAAACACATTCCGAATGGCGTCAAATACGCCTGTGTAGGTGGCGGGGTTAGAGCGAGGCGTTCTGCCAATGGGGGACTGGTCAATCACAATCACTTTATCGAGGGCGTTTAGCCCCGTAAGCTGATCGAGTTCTTTCGGGAACGGCACTTTTTGCCCAAAGTGATGCTGAAGCGACGGGTACAGCAGCTCATTCATCAGAGTGGATTTGCCAGAGCCAGAAACCCCCGTAATGCTGACCAATTTGCCGAGGGGAATCTCAACGTCTACATTTCTAAGGTTGTTGCGGTAGGCATTTTTGAGCTGTAATTTGCGTCCATTGCCGTTGCGCCGCTCGGCAGGGGTTGCGATCGTTTCTCGTCCTGATAGGTAGGCTCCGGTGAGGGAGTCGGGTGCTTTGAGCAGATCTTCAAAACTACCTTGGCTAATAATGCGTCCACCGTGGATTCCAGCACCAGGGCCAATGTCTACGATATGGTCGGCGGCACGGATGGTGTCTTCGTCATGCTCTACCACGATGAGGGTGTTACCCAAATCTCGAAGTTTGGTCAGGGTGTTAAGGAGGCGATGGTTGTCGCGCTGGTGGAGTCCAATGCTGGGTTCGTCCAAAACGTAAAGAACGCCCGTTAATCCAGCGCCAATTTGGGTGGCAAGGCGAATCCGTTGGGCTTCGCCGCCGGAGAGAGTCATGGCGGTGCGG
>JAGVDA010000122.1 GCA_020058975.1 Thermosynechococcus sp. WC_1
GTGCTAGACCAAGCTCAGCAAGGAGCGCTGTTGTCGCTTCTACCTGCTTCTTACTGTTGAGGAATACTCCTCCGGGGCGGACATCTTCACGCCCAATAAAGATATTTTCTGCAACCGTTAGGTGAGGCATCAAGTTAAGTTCTTGGTGAATGATGCTGATGCCGAGCTTCTGCGCTTCGAATGGATTGGGGATATTTACCGATTGACCCTTGTAGGTAATTTCTCCAGAGTCCTTCTTGTAAATTCCAGAAAGAATCTTCATGAGTGTTGACTTACCAGCACCGTTTTCGCCAACGATTGCGTGAACTTCGCCCTCGTTAAGATCGAACTGCACATTATTAAGTGCCTTAACACCCGGGAACTCTTTGCTTACGCCCGACAGTGATAAGAGTTGTGCTGAAGCCATTATTTTCACCTTAAATCTAGATGTTCGATGTACTTATTTACCTAAGAATAAAGCATGGTGGCCGAGATTGCTCCCGGCCACCATGCCTCAATTCCTTACCAATGAGTCGAAAACGACTTATTCGTAGAGGTTACCAGCGATCTTTGGATCGGTGATGTTCTTCTTATCGTAGTAGTAGAAACCTGTATCGATAAGGTTCTTTGGAACTGTCTTGTTACGTACGTAGTTAACGAGAGCTTCGACAGTCTTTGCACCGATACCCATTGGGCTCTGTGTGATTGCACCTGACTGGAGACCAGACTTGATGTTTGCCATCTGCTGCTTTCCTGAGTCGAATCCGATCAACTTAACTGCGCCATTCTTAAGCTTTGCAGCCTTGAATGCCTGTCCAGCGCCGATTGATACACCTTCGTTAGTTCCGTAGACACCCTTGAGGTCCTTGTTAGCAACGAGTGATGCTGAAACGATTTCCTGTGCCTTGAGAGCATCTCCACCTTCAGCGTACTGAGGTGTAAGGAGCTTGATGCCCTTGTACTTAGCCTTCATGCGGTTGATAAATCCGTTTGCACGGTCGATACCTGTCTGGTTTGTCTGTGAGTGACCGACAACCAAAACCTTACCCTTGTTACCAACCAACTTAGCCATCCAGTCTGCAGCGAGTGCGCCAGCAGCTGTTGAGTTTGTGTATGCAACGCCAAGTGCGCAGTCAGAGTTTGGTCCTAGTGCAGGAACTCCACCTTCACAGCTTGCAGCTGTATCGAACATGTACACAGGAATGCCTGCTGCCTTAGCTGCCTTGAGCTTTGGAAGTGACTGTGTTGTACCAAGTGCTGCGTAACCGATTGCATCTGGCTTAAGTGCAATTGCTGCATCAAGCATTTCAAGCTGCTTATCGATCATTGTTTCTGCTGCTGGACCAACGAAGTGAATTTCTGCATTCATCTTCTTAGCCTGATCTTCAGCACCCTTCTTTACTGCCTGCCAAAACTGGTGTGTTTCGCCCTTTGAGATCAATTCGATCTTGAGAGTCTTATCTGCTGCAGCTACTGGACCTGTTGTTCCAGCTACTAGCGCCAGTGCTGCAACTGCAGCAACTGTCATTAGACCTTTCTTCATTTATATCTCCTTCAAAAGCAGCCGAATTGCTGTGTGGGAATCTTATGTCGGCAAGGGGTAGCACTCAATAGGAAGGAGGTATTTACCGAGCGGTAAAGCTAATCGTTACAGCTTCGTTATCTTGTATGCAGAAATCGCATTTTCAAGCCAGAAAAGTTCATTTTCCGTTTCCGAAAACTTTGCCGTCAGGCTCTCGGCAAGGGTGACCACGTCGGAATAGCTCGTGGTGGCCAATAGGGCGACCGGCCAGTCCGAGCCGAACATCAAACGCTGAGGGGTGAAGCTAGCGATGATGTGATCGACGTAAGGTGCGAAATCGCTGCTCTGCCAAGTATTCCACTTTGCTTCGGTGACCATTCCTGAAATTTTGCAGGAGACATTTTCGAACGCTGCAAGTTCTGTAATCAAAGATTTCCATGGCTCGATCTCTTCTTTTGCAATGTACGGCTTTGAAATGTGGTCGAGCACAAATTGCACATCAGGGCAAGCCTTTACTAATTCAATCGCAGCTTTCAGTTCTGGCGTCTTTGTAAGAATGTCGTAGGTCAATCCCATCTTGCCAAGTTGCCGCACCGTTGCGATTGATTGTGCCTTAGCTAAGTAGTTGGAATCTGGAAGATCTTGTGCGACATCGCGGATACCTTTGAGATAACTAGCGCCCGGTGCTTGTAAATATTTTTCACAATCAGCGATTGCATTAGGCGAATCAATCTGCAGCCACCCCACTACACCAACAATTGTTGGGTCAGTTTCTGCAAGAGCTAAGAGCTCGAGAGTTTCATCAGTGGTAGTAGTCGCATGCACAAGGATGGTTTTCTCAATTTTGGTTCCCGATATCGCAGTTCGTAGATCATCGGCATCAAAGTTGCGACGGACGGGATCCATGCCATCGCCAACCATCCACTCTTGAGGACGGATAGATAAATCCCAGAGGTGGTGATGCGAATCAATTCTCATAGCTGAAAATTAACCTTGTGCGACAACATGTTCAAGAGGCTTACCCGCTGCTAGTAGCTTCAGCTGGGATTCAATGAGCGCTCGTCCGCGAGGTTCAAAGGCTTCCGAATTTCCACCAATGTGAGGAACTATCTGCACATTCTTTGCGCTCCAGAGCGGATGGTCTGATGGAAGAGGTTCAGGGTCAGTCACATCGAGTGCAGCAAAGATGCGCCCTGAGTTGAGTTCCTTAACGAGGGCATCGGTATCAACGACTGGACCACGCGCCACGTTGATAAGCAGCGCCCCATCCCTCATCTTTGAAAGTCTTTCAGCGTTGAACAGATGTCGTGAGGAATCAGATAACGGCAGAATCAAAATCACAATATCTAAGTTGGGTAAATGCTCATCAAGTTGATCAATTGTGAGCGAACCATCACGACCTGATTGAGTAAATGCGGTAATTGAGACCTCAAAGCCAGAAAGGTTTTGGGCAATCTTCTTTCCGATAGAACCGAATCCAACAATTCCGATTTTGCTATCTGAAAGTGCAGCGGTTCGATGATGGCTCCAGTTACCTGCTATTTGCTCGCGCATGAATTCGGGGAAGCCGCGGCGAGAAGAGATAGCTAAACCGACTGCTAGTTCTGCAGTCGAAGCATCATGGACACCGCGTGCGTTGCAGAGAGTGATTCCTGGACGTAAGTATGCAAGTGCATCGTCGTATCCAGCATTGAGCATTTGAAGCACTTTGAGATTAGGCATCTGCGCTGCATAGGAAAGCGCTTTAGCACCACCCATATAAAGAGGTACGTAGAAATCAATCTGTGAAAGATCTGATGTATCTAGCGGAAAGTTTTTGGGGGAGAGCAGAGTGATTCCAGCAGGCGCAGTGAGGTCATCCCACTGAGTCCATACCTTTATCTCTGCCACAGTCGTTTACCTTTCAGGGATAACAACAACCGGGTTTGAGAGCACACCAACACCAGCGACA
>JAGVDA010000504.1 GCA_020058975.1 Thermosynechococcus sp. WC_1
AGCTTTGTAATGAAAAAGAGCAGAATTTATCAGAGAGGAAAAATATAGCGTTTCTAACAAAGGAACGTGATCAGTTAAAATTTGGGATGCAGGATTTGAAAATATCTTATTCTGATCTGTTGCAAAAAAAAGAAATTCTGGAAGAAGAAAAGGACAGTTTGCATACCGCATTTCAAAATTCAGAATTTAAACTTCTTGACCTGAAACAGGAAATCCAAGAGTTAACTCAATTAAAGAAAAAAGAAGCTAGCTCAATTCAGTATAATCAGTGGAAAGAAACGATTTTACAAAAGGCTTATTCTTTGTCAGAACTATCAAAACTTATTGATTTTTTGCGCAACAAAAAATGGAAGGATGCTGACGAAGAAACTCACAAAGTCATTTTGAAAATTTCAGGATCCTTTCACCAGGATAAAGACGGTTTAGATGAAGTTTCTATTCAGCGCTTTCCAGTTACAGCGTTACAAACTGTCGATCAACTTTGGCTGCACTACAGTCAAGGTCATTTTGGATTTACTACACAGGCAGATATTTGGAAAAAGTGCGGAGCCACAGAAGCAGAGACTACTTTGCAACAGGTAGAAAATCATTTGGGTTGGCGACGAGATGATCAACGTCTTTGGCATGAAAAACTGAATTTTAGTTTGGATGCGCCTCAAGGACATTTTCCTGCCAGAGTTTATGATAAATGGAATGGAAAAGGTGTCGTTTTTCGATTGGATTGGATATCACTACTGTTAAATGAAATCTAAATTTATCTAGATGATCTGGGTTTTCTGTCATGAATGCTAAGGAACTGATAACTCAATATAGAGCTGGGCGACGTGATTTTCAGAATGTTGATATTGCAGGTATTGATTTAACCTGGGCAACCTTATCCGATACAGATTTTAGAGGCGCTAATCTTCAAGGCGTGATTTTTAATGGCGCTACTCTTAATCGAGTGAACTTTAGTGGTGGCGTAAACTTAAGGTTAGCGGATCTAAGTCGGGCAGATTTAATTGAGGCTAATCTCAATGGGGCAAACCTTGAAGGAGCTAACTTAACAGATACTAATCTTAGTCGCGTTAGCTTTGACGAAAAAACTATCTTCCCAAAAGGATTTCAGCTTCCAACCACTCTAAATACTTTAACGAATCCCTTAACTTCACCGTCTTATTCTGATCAAGACTGGGACAAGGCGATCGCCCAAACCCTAACCACCAATCTCGCCGAAGCCCATAAAGAAGAACTCACCATCGCCCAAGCTGCCCGTGATACATTCTGGGCAGAACGAGACGCAAAACCAACGGATGTAGCATGGGTTGAGATAGAAAGCGCTACTTTTTCTCCAGTCAGGTCAATAACAGCCAGCGCCTGGGAATGTCTGCACACGCTTAAAGCTCATAGATCTGCCGTTAACGCAATAACTATCAGTGCAAATGGCAACTGGTTTGCCAGTGGCAGCGATGACCGCGCACTCTACCTATGGGATCTCAATACTGGACGCTACAACTTTTCTTTTGTGGGGCAATCGCAAGCTGTCACTTCAGTCGCCATTAGCCCCAACGCGCAATTCATCGCCAGCGGCTGTTTTGACCAAAAAGTTACCGCATGGCATCTAGAATCACGCAAGCTCTTACGAACTTTTATGCAGAGCGGCACTGCCAAAAGCCATAACGGGCCAGTTCATGCTGTTGTATTTACGCCTTCGGGGCAAAAACTGATCAGCGCGGGTGCAGACCAAACCATCAAAATTTGGAATGTCCAAACGGGTAGCCTTATGAGAACGCTGCCAGGACATGCTGCTGCTGTGACCGCTATCGCCCTTAGCTCTGACGGAACAACACTTGTTAGCGGAAGTGTCGATCAAAGCATTGGTATATGGAACGTTGATACTGGTAAGCTGCGACACTTTTTGACGGGGCATCAGTCTTGGATTCACGCTTTAGCTCTTAGCTCAGACGGTCAAACTCTTGTCAGCGCAAGTACCGACGGCAACTTAAAAATCTGGGACTTAAGCGCGGGGTTTGTTCGCCATTCCATCACAGCTCATGCTCCAGGTATCATTTCGGTTGCCATTAGCCCCGATGTAAAAACCATTGCTAGCGGGGGCGGCGATCGCACCGTCAAACTCTGGGATCTCGCCACAGGTCAACTGCTCAATACCCTAGATGGCTGCTATCCCGTTGCTTTTTCTCCCGACGGCAAAAAAATAGTTTCAGGTGGAGACAACCATACCGTTAAAATTTGGCAGAAAATCGCTTAGGGTGCGGTATTTTTAAGATTGTGAGCTGCCATCCATTTAGAGCAACGGTTAAGCGTGAAATTTACCCCTCATTTAAGATTTCAGCGTAGAAAAATCAATACTTTGACAGGTTGGGGGGCGATCGCCGCAGCCACCCTACTCTTTGGATGTAGCCCCAACCAGCAGCCCCTCTCCTGCGCACTGCCTACCCCCTCCGCCGAAGCCGCTGCTCGGCTGAAGCAAACTCCATCTATACAGCTTTCGCTCTTACTCGATGGCACCCCTTCCATGCAGGGCTACGTCAACGGCTTACCAGACAGTCGATATAACAAAACCCTTCGCCTTATCGACAGCGCTTCTTCCACAGGCTGGAATAGTGCCACCACAAAATACTATCGGTTTGGCACCCAAAAGCAGGCGATTGATCGAGATACCTTTCTCAAAGCGCAGCTTCCCGCTTTTTACCAAGGCGGAGCCGACTTTAGTACCAGCCGTATTGACGCAGCCCTAAGCAATCCAGCCGAAAATCAACTCAGCTTGGTTGTCACAGACCTTTATCAAAAAGATGCAGACGTCAGGTTAGTCCAAAACCTATTAGCGCAGCGCTACCTCAGTCAAGGCTATGCCGTGGGCATTTTAGCCGTCAAAAGTGAGTTCAAAGGCACCGTCTATGACGTAGGTATCTCTAACCAAAACTTTGAATACGCCACCCCTGGCAAACCCGCCAAAGCCTTTCATCCGTTTTACGTCCTATCGCTGGGCAGCTACGGCAACATCAACCACTTCTTTGACCAGCTTCAGCGCAACGGACTTAATGCCGTTGACCATGAATTTGTGATTTTTTCTCCCCATCCTGTCGAGCAAGCCGCAACCCTCAACGCCAACGAAGTTAAATCTGCCCCCCACAAAGATATCCTTCAGCCCAAAGCCCTCAACGATAGTCGCGTGATGGTACGCAAAAACAAGGCTACCGATCCGGTGCAGTTTTTGGTGGTCACTAAAAAGACAGATAGCCAACCCACCGATGTCGAAATTCCCTATCGTGCGCTCAATGGCGTATTACCCATTGAGGGGGGGGCGATCACCCTCACCCCCACCCTCGAACAGTATCAGGGTAAAGGCTTTCAGCCCGTCGAGACTCAGGGTTTTCAGCTCACCAACTGGAGCGTCAAAAATAACGCCCTTCGCTTTAAAACCAAAATTCAGGCCGACCAACTCGAGCCTGGGATTTATCGCTTCAACTTTGACGCATCCCCCACAGACTTCACCGAGCCAGACTGGTGGAATAACTGGAACGCCACAGAAGGCAACCTCGACGGAGCCAAAACCAATAACCTACTCCCCTTCCTCAGAGGATTAAGACTTCGCACCGCCGAACTCATGAAGCAGCAGAAGCCCATCATTGCCCGTCTTTGCTACGCTGTCCAGAAAAAGTAAGCTGTTTCCGAAGCATTAGACCTCTTGCAATTGCCAAAGGCTTACTAGGCGATAAGGGCTAATTCTGACTCCCCTCGCCCTTTATGGGAGAGGGGTAAAGCCTTCGGCTATAAGAAAGGGGGAGAGGGTAATATTTGTACAAGAGGTCTATTAATTATTTCTCACTGGTGTATCTTCATCAGGTATCAACAGCGTCGCCTCAACCTGTCGCTGGTTGAGAGGGACTGCCACAAACCGACCTTCATCCACCAGATAGGTAATCGTGTCAGCCTTTAAGCTATTGCCATCTTGGAGCACATAAACATTGCCACTTAAAACAATGCGTCGCTCGCGGCTGTAATACTGTGCCGCATTTGCAGTCGCCTGAATCTTACGGGCTGGGTAACTCAGCTGGACATTGCCGTTAGCTGTTACAACACCTGTTTTAGCATTAGCCTGCTGAATATCTGCACGCAACGTCAGCGCCCGTCGTGGGGCTTGGGCAGTGGCATCGCCAAAACTCATCACCGATAAGCCGATCATGCTCAGGCTAAGGATGAGTTTTTGAGTCAATGATCGAACCATAGGGTGTCTCAACGCAAGGCTTGCTCGCTTATTATAGAGCGGCAGACTGCAATATGCGGTACCTCTAAAGCACTACCGTAAAGCGGTCTGCTTTGCTTCTTGAATCCACTGCATTACAACCCCAGCACTGGGGCACAAATCCCGCCGCTGAAGGTTTGCAACCTGAAGCCGCAGAATATGGCGGTGCAGCATAGACGGACTCATACTAGACAACTGCGCAACAGACGTAACCCCAGCATGGAGCAACAGCCCACAATACTGACAGCCCACGCTTTTGAGGTGAGATAGTTCCGCCAGCGCCATCCATTTGCGCACCCAGCGATCAGAAATCTGAAGCTTTTGGGCAAGATGCCGCTGTTTTTCAAGGGTTTGAGTGCGCTTGAGTAAGACGACCGTAGACTCAATCTCTACGTCATAGAGCTTCTGATAGTCTTGGGCGCTCATCCCAGGTAGATCTGTCAGAGGCCAGCCTTGAGGTGGCATTAATGAGGTCATAGCAATGAAGTCATTACAACGTTGGCTCAAGCTTCAAATAGGTCTAGGGGCAAGTGACCACACATTTCGTTGAGGCCGTCTGCCAAATCAGACTGGAAGGCAATCAATACGCCACGATGACCGTCTGGGTAAGGGCTGGCGTAGCATAACCCTGCACGCGGATTGAATTTGATGTAGACGGCATCATTACAGGGGTTGACGACGGCGGGTGGCTCATAACCAAAGGCTTTGGCATAGCTGTGGAGTGCGGCGATCGCCCCCTCCCAATCTGCTGCCAAAATCCCAAACATGTGGGTATCAGTAATGCTTGCCAAATGTAAAACAGCCTGACGCACGGCAATTTTTTCTGGTTCAGACTCAATCTTTTTCGTCTCAAGACAATTAAAAGGCGCAAGAATAGCTTGGGCTTGTGCCGTTGTCATTGAAGCCATCGGCTGCACCGTTTCAATTCCCTCAGCATTCATAGGTTTAGTGCCGTTCTCAATATTTCAGATCTATAGGCGTACCGTACCACGCCAAACGGTACCATGAGGGATGCAAAAGTCTGTGCTGTGTTCCTATGCCTGTTGCTCATATTATTGGTCTTGGTCGTTCTGGTATTGCTGCGGCTCGTCTGCTCAAACGCGACGGGTGGCAAGTCTCGGTCAGCGATGCGGGGCGCTCTGAAACACTTTTAGCGCAACAGCAGTCGCTGCTCACTGCCGAAGGCATTCCGGTACTGCTGGGCTGGCGCTTTACGCTCCAGGCTTTAGCCGCAGAAAATCTTCCTAAACCTGATCGCCTCGTAGTGAGTCCAGGGGTATCGTGGCAGCTCCCTGCTCTAGTAGAAGCCCGTGAGCAGGGCGTTGAGGTGATTGGAGAGTTAGAGCTGGCTTGGCGCTATCTCAAGGATATTCCTTGGGTGGGCATTACGGGCACCAACGGTAAAACCACAACCACGGCGCTCATTGCCGCGATTTTTCAGGCGGCAGGGCTAAAGGCACCCGCCTGCGGCAACATTGGCTATAGCGCCTGCGAAGTGGCTCTTTTGGGTGAGCCGATTGACTGGATTATTGCTGAGGTCAGCAGCTACCAGGCTGAATCTTCCCCCACCCTTGCGCCACAGATTGGGGTGTGGACGACCTTTACGCCCGATCATTTAGAACGCCATAAAACCATAGAAAACTATCGTGAGATTAAAGCGGGTTTACTTCAAAACTCGAAGCAGCGGATGCTTAATGGCGATGACCTTTACCTGTGCCAAAATCTATCCCAGCGCTGGCCTGATGTTTGCTGGACTAATACACATTTCCAATCAGAGCAATTACCAGCCAGCCATACCTATATTGAAGCGGGTTGGGTAAAGGTGCAGGGGGAGCCGATTGTAAAAGCCAATGCCCTGCGGATGCCTGGGCTGCACAATCAGCAAAATTTGTTGGTGGCAGTGGCAGTAGCTCGGTTGGCGGGGATTGAGAAAGAGGCGATCTCCCAAGCCGTAGCCTCCTTTCCTGGTGTGCCCCATCGTTTGGAGTATATCTGCACCCACAATGGCGTTGACTTCATTAACGACAGCAAGGCCACCAATTACGATGCGGCTCAAACCGGACTAGACGCAGTTGTATCACCTGCCATTCTTATTGCAGGGGGCGACCCAAAGGTAGGCGATGACACTGCCTGGATTCAATCTATTCAAGCAAAGGCTGCTGCCGTATTGCTAATTGGCAAAGCTGCCGATGCGTTTGCAAAACGCCTGAATGAAAGCGGCTATCTTCAGTATGAAATCGTTGAGACGATGGAGCGTGCGGTTCCTCGTGCAGCGGAATTGGCTCAACAGTATAAGGCCAAGGTCGTGCTGCTATCGCCAGCTTGCGCCAGCTTTGACCAATATCAAAGTTTTGAGCATCGCGGCGACCATTTTCGGCAGCTTTGTGAAACTGCGTTACCAGATTCAGAACATGACCATTTATCTTTCTAAGAATCTCATTGACATCTGTCAAAATAAAAATAGGGAATCGTCAGCGTTTTCCCAGACCCTTCAACGTATATTCCATGCTCCGCCTTACCGAAGTTAAGCTTCCGCTAGACCACACCGAGCCAGAAATTAAGGCCGCCATTCTTAAAAAACTGCAAATTAACTCAGCCGATTTAGTAAAGTATTCCATTTTTAAGCGCAGCTATGATGCCAGAAAGAAAGGCGCAGTCTGCTTTGCCTATGTTTTAGACGTTAAGACAACTCAAGAGAAACAGCTCTTGATGCGGTTCAAAAAAGATCCCCATGTGGTGCTAACGCCGGACACTTCTTATCGCTACGTTGCGCAAGCGCCCTCCACTCCGCTGGGTACACGCCCCATCGTGATTGGGAACGGTCCCTGCGGGATGTTTGCTGGTCTGCTGCTGGCACAGATGGGCTTTCGTCCGCTGATTTTAGAACGGGGTAAGATGGTGCGCGATCGCTCCGTCGATACCTTCGGCTTTTGGAGCAAGGGCAAATTTAATCCAGAATCTAACGCGCAGTTTGGGGAAGGCGGCGCGGGTACATTCTCTGATGGCAAACTCTACAGCCGCATCAAAGATGCCAACCGTCAGGGGCGAAAAGTATTGGTTGAGCTGGTCAACGCTGGGGCTTCCCATGAAATTTTGTACATCAATAAACCCCACATTGGCACCTATCGCCTTGTCAAAATTGTAGAGAACCTACGCCATCGTATTGAGGCATTGGGCGGCGAAATTCGCTTTCAGAGTCGGGTCGAAACTCTGGAAATCGAGAATGGGCAAGTCCGGGGCGTTACCCTCGCCGATGGTGAATTTATCCCCAGTCAGCATGTTGTGCTTGCGGTAGGGCACAGCGCCAGAGACACCTTTGAAATGCTTCATCGCCAAGGGGTTTACATTGAAGCAAAGCCCTTTTCCATCGGCTTTCGGGTTGAGCATCCTCAATCGCTGATTGACCAGTGCCGATTGGGTTCTCAAGCAGGCCACCCGATGCTGGGTGCCGCCGACTATAGTCTGGTGCATCACTGCGCTAATGGGCGATCGGTGTATAGCTTTTGCATGTGCCCTGGGGGGCAGGTGGTGGCGGCAACTTCAGAACTGGGGAGGGTTGTGACCAATGGCATGAGTCAGTACGAGCGCAGCGGCAAAAATGCCAACAGCGGTATTGTCGTCGGCATTACGCCAGAAGATTACCCTGGTAGCCCGTTGGCGGGGATGGCGTTACAGCGTCGACTAGAAGAGGGAGCCTTTGCCTTGGGTGGCAGCACTTACGAAGCCCCAGGGCAGCTCGTAGGGGATTTTCTGGCTCAGCGTCCTTCTACGCAGCTCGGTACCGTAAAACCGTCTTACAAACCTGGCGTGCATTTGTGCGACTTGAGTGACAGCTTGCCAGACTATGCGATCGCCGCCATTCGTGAGGCCATCCCTGCCTTTGACCAGCAGATTGAAGGGTTTGCCATGCATGATGCGGTGCTAACGGGCGTTGAAACCCGCACATCGTCGCCCATCTGCATCAAACGTGGGGCTGACTACCAAAGCCTCAACACCAAAGGGCTGTATCCCGCAGGGGAAGGTGCAGGGTACGCAGGGGGCATTCTTTCTGCTGGCGTAGATGGCATTAAGGTGGCAGAAGCGGTCGCGTTAAGCATGATGGAAGCCGTAGCTTGCCAAGCTTAATCGTTTAAGACATAAGGGACGGATTTTTCCGAAAAATCTAGGGTTTTCCCATGCAGTATTAGCACAACTTGCCCTTACATACTTAGACAGAGGACATGCCTTAGGCATGAACCATTAGAAACTGCCCATTGCCGTTAATTTCGCCATCACAACTGGCAAAATTAGATACAAACCAGATGAGGTAAAACCGCCAGATGCGACGGAACTTCGCGTAGTCCATATTGTAATCTAGATTTTTAACCTCGTCATAACTGTCATCAAAATTCTCTAACCAAGCTGACAAGGTTTTGGCGTAATTCATTCCGTTGAGATACCAGCTTTGCACTGTTTTTAAGTCTCGATCACAGCTAGGAATGGCATCATATTTCCAGTAGCGACCGTGGGGAAATATGTACTTATGGGTAAAAGCACTAGAGATATTGTTGGGTAGCCGCACTGTAATGATATGAATAAAACATTTGCCATCGGGCTTCAAGAATGCAGCTAATTTCTTAAAAGCATTAGTCAAATTGCCTATATGACAAAAAACTCCAATTGATAAAATTTTATCGAATTTTTCAGAAAACTTTACTTCGTTAAGATCTCCTTCTACCAATGTAAATCGCCCAGAACTAAGATGACTCGCCGGATCTTTCATTTTTTGGCGCATATACTCACATTGTTCATGACTTAAGTTCAACCCCGTAAACTGGACATTGGGGAATTTCGATAAGATGTAATTGGGGACACAACCCCAACCACAACCAAAATCTAAAATATGATCACCATCCTGAATTCCCAGCTTTTCAATGATGTCGTCAATCATATGTATTTGAGACTGCTCTAAATTTGCAGCCCCTTTTTCCCATAAGCCCATACTATATTTCGGATAAATAATTGGACTATCGCCAATCATCCGATTCAACATACCCTGAGGGAGGTTATACTGAGTTTTCATTAACTCTCTAGAGCCTTCGGCCAAGTGATCGGTTTCGCATAGAACCCAATCGTAGGGAGTGAGAAATGCTGGAAAATGTTTAAAAATAACCGGCATGCAAGTATCGAAGAAAGACCGTAAAGCCGAATCGGGGATTTCCAACCCATTAATGTAGGACTCAGCAAAGGCCATTTGAGCTAAGTTAGCGACTTGAATAAACCCACGGGTAGCCTGGTAGGCCAGAGGGCTTTTGGTACTAATATCACCAATAATCGGAATGTAACTTTGAATATTATGATCACTTGACAGAGAAGTCATTAGATTATTCTCCAGTTTTTAATTAACGGAAAAAGTGGGCAAGATTCCTTTGTTATTAACTTTTTGAGGTAAAGCAATGATAATTTTCGCCTATTCTAGCAGAATAAAAAATACCCAGATAAATAAACTGAATTTATCTGGGGAAAAATTAACAATCGATACAAATATTTTTATTCGTCAGATGAAAAATTGATTTTTCTAATCCAACCAGTTGCAGGCACCAGATCTAGATTAGCCGCCTGTAGTAATTCAACATCCGTAGGTACTTTAATATTGGAAGCTAATCTAAGTTTTTCTAATAGCTGGATAAAAGAATAGGTAGGATCGATGAGTCGAACGACCCGTCCATAGCGAATTGAAAAACCATGGCGAGCTGACCATTGAAAAGCATGATGCATGTTGTGCCAACCTTCACCTAAGGTAAGCGACGCTACAAACCAGTTGTTACGGCTATAATCCTTGGTAGTAAAGGGCTGATCACCCGCTAAATGGGCGAGAGAGTTCACAGTAGCCACTCCATGAAAGAGCAGAACAGTACTCAGACAGCAAGCCCCCAAGCCTTCTAGGCCGCCAATCTGAAATGATATTAAGTTCAACAAAATGAGGGGCAAAAAATGGAAGCGATCGATTATCTTCAACCCTAAATCAGCCTCGACATCAGCAGGTAAACTGGGTGGCAAAAAGTTTTTTCTAGATAACAGCCAGCCCCCCTGTGACCACAAAAAGCCAGGGATGCCGATAAAAGGCGTATGCGGGGAATGGCTATCACCCTTCTGGTCAGAGGAAAGATGATGACCTTCCATATGATGACCTTTCCACCAGTTGGGTCCCATTTGCCCAGCAGAACAGGCGATCAAGCTCCCCACCCATCGGACGATCGCGGGCGCTTGATAAGATTTATGAATAATCAACCGGTGATAGATCGCCGTAATACCCAGCATTCGGATTAGGTACAGAAAGACAACCCACAGCCCTGCTGGCCAAGACAAACCCGTAAAGAAAGGGATGATGGCTCCGACATGGCTAGCTATGATTAACAGCGGTCCTAGCCAATAGCCGAGAACCAAAATCAGCGGATAGTTTTTCATGAAGACCCATAGCAAAAGTTGAAGGATCGCTAATGATGATCGAGATCGGGAGATTAGCAGCTACCCATCACACTACTGCCAGCGGAAATATTGCTCACAGATACCTTACCTATTATCAGTCGGTTGACCTAGTTTTTACAATCAACCTAACGGCTTATCATTCCGACTTGTGATCAAGAATGGACTGTCGCATCACATCTACCAGAGCCACTTGACCGATCCAGATCTTTAAAGCTGCTGTTTCTTGATAACCCAGCTTAGATGTTTATCCACTTAGTTTTGGCGACACTTCTAGATCGGTTGGCTGCGCCGCTGGTTTCGGCTCCGCTCAACCAGCTATATCCTGAAAGACTCACTCTGTTCTAATGAGCTAGGACTGTTATTATCAAAGGCACGGATAGATACTGCTTTTCGAGGATCATCTCTTGCGCGATCGCTACCATACGCTCCTCACCGAACTCGTTCAAAAAGTGCTCAAAGGGCAACTTCCTTCTAAGGAGCAGGTTTATCGTGAATTGGTGCAAGACCTAGAAACCGATTCGGCAGAAATTTTAGAGGAATGCCTGCAAGAGCAGTTAGCCACCACTCAGTTAGCCGTCACCAATGCCATAGACGAACTCAAGCAGGCTAAAGCAACCCGTAGCTTAAGGGCGCTTAAGACCATTCAAGGCGAATGGGAACGGTATCAGAAAGATCAGGGGGCGAGAAATGCGATCGCCGCTGCAACCCAGGTCATTCTGAGATCTAACCCCGATCAGTATTTCACCGCCTGGGTGAGCGTGCTGGATGCAAACCAAGCACAGCCCCTCACCCTAGAGCAGCTCAAGCAGTTAGCAGGTACGCTCAATCAAACCGTCTCCATGATGGGTACTGCCAACGCAGATCTTCAGGAAGTGATTACGGGCATTAGAGCCGGATTGGCCTCTTGGAAAGCGTTGGAGCCTCACCTAGTGAGCTGGATGTATGAGCAAAGCCGAGGCACCTTGGGGTTTGACGGTACCCCTGGTCAGCGGGGGCCGTGGCAGCTCTGGTCACAGCAGATGAGCCGTCCG
Organism: Thermosynechococcus sp. WC_1; assembly: GCA_020058975.1. Lineage (GTDB taxonomy): Bacteria > Cyanobacteriota > Cyanobacteriia > Thermosynechococcales > Thermosynechococcaceae > JAAURS01. Next base: position 11,746 of record JAGVDA010000504.1, read on the forward strand.
CTGCTCAGGTCGTTGTTTCAAGGGTTAGCCCTCAACCAGCCCATTGCCGACAGCCTCGGCAACGCAGACAATACGCTGCAAGACTGGGTAGATCTTGCGCTCACGCTTCAGTTGACGCAGCGCGGTCTGGTGACGTGGTTTGAGCAGCAGCCCTACGATTCTAAATGGGGCACCCAGCAGACGATCGCCACGTTTCTCTCGTTTGCGGTGCTTTGGGGTCAGCTCTCTGCTGGTATTGGACAGGCTACGACTCTCAATATTCATAACCGCGAACCGCTCAGCCAAGGCTGTTTTCAGATGGCGCTGCAAACCCTACGCGCCTTTACCCAGCGTCCCTATTTTCCGCTCTATGGCGGTGTATTTGCGCTGCTGTCAGGCCGTCATCTTCAAGATGCGCTTACTTACCTAGATGAACCCCTGCGGCAGGCTGAAGGTACTCAAGAAAAAGCACGAATGCTAACGTTACTAGGCTATTCGCAGCGTGCTATGGGGCAGATTGAGCGATCGCTGTCGTTCCATCAGCAGGCGCTCGAAATTGCCCAAGCTGCCAATGACACGCCCTGCGAAATTGCTAACCTTAACCACATCAGCCGCACGTTTATCTCTCAAAAGCGTTATGCCAATTCAACCAGCTACGCTCAGCGAGCGTTGATTTTGGCGAGGCAACGGGGCGATCGCCTAGGTGAAGCCAATGCCCTCACAAACTTAGGCTATGCCCAAATTTTGACGGCGCAGCAGATTGAGCGATTAATACCCGAAGCGTCTGAGGTGGCGATTGGGTACCTCAAGGAAGGGTTGAGATTGTCAGAACAGTTGGGCGATCGCCAAAGTCAGTCGCTGTGCTGCAATAGTTTGGGCATTGCCTACGGTCTACTAGAGCAGCACGAAGAAGCGATTGTGTATCTTCAGCAGGGGCTACAGGCTGCTCAGCGCTCTGGCGATTTGTATCTGCAAGGGCTGAACTGGTCTTATTTAGCCGAAAGCTATTATCGACTGGGCGATTACCCTCAGGCTGTTGGCGCAGGGCTACTGAGTTTATATGGTTTAGAACAGATTCAGGCACCTGAGCAAAGCCAGCCGATGGGTTTGCTGCGTGTGATTAGGGGGCGAATTGGAGCAGAAGCGTTTGAAGCGGCAGCGCGGCAATGTCGATCTGGTCTGCTGCCTTTAATTGGCGTAGATGGGTTTGACCATGCAATGCATTTATTACAAACGTCAGATCAGGATTAACTATGAACCTATAAAAGGTTGAAGCTAAGAGGACATTCAACGACTTTCTTAGAAGACATTTTTGGTAGGGGCAGAACCAATTGTTTTCGAGACGGATTTTCGGTTCCACAAACACCAGAAATGAATTCAGAGGTCGCTGGATTGACGAGAAAAACAAATCCTACATAGCTCTTCAGTTTTTGAGTGGGATCTACTGGTGTGGCAGTTGTAAATACGCTTAACTTAGGGGCGTTTAACACGACTTGATAGGCGAAGAATTTGGGGCCAAGCTTTTCATCTAGCTTTTCAATAGAGTTAGAAAAGGATCCGTTTGCTAAATGATAAGCTTGCTGAGCACGATTCACGGTTCCTAGGGTTGCTTTGGCTTCCGAGTTTCTGTTTGTTCCAGACACATTGAGCAATGATGGGATGATAATAGTCACTAGAATCCCCATGATCGGTAAACAGCCTACCCCAAAACAACTACACCCTCCTAGAAGCCAGACAAAATTGGGAATTTTTCCTGGCCTAGCTGTTTCTTCAGCAATTGATTCGTTTGGTTTTTTGGTCATCGTATATCAGTATTGCTGGTATTATGCTGTGATCGCTAACAACCAGCCGTCAAGACTTGTTCAGCCGTCAGTTTCAACGCTGGGAAGGTTGGAGAAACAATCGCTTGACCGCCTCGAAATTGCTGAATTTCATACTCCCCATCCACTAATACACAGATAGAAAGAGTGGGTTGTTTGGGTTTTCCAATGTGCCGAGTACCCCCCAACCCTGCATAGTCTGCAATCCAATACTCAGGGATGCCTAACGCCGCGTAGTCTTCAACCTTACGGGCATAATCGTTTTGCCAGTTGCTGCTCACCACTTCCGCCACAAATTTAATCGAACTCCCCAAAGTTAAGATCGACTGGTCAGACCAAAGCAGCTCGTTGATAAGTTCATCTCGATTGATAACGGCAACATCAGGCCGAAATGCTGTCATCGCCGTGTTAGAAGGGCGCAATAGTCCTCGCTGAAGGACAAACCAAGGCAGGCTACTATTGTCGATCTGGACACAGACTTTTGTAGTGATGAAGGCTGCAACTTCCTCATGCAAGCCGACTGGTTCCAAGTCGAATACCTCTCCATCAATCAGTTCATAGCGGTTATCGTCACCATAACGGGCGATAAAATCGTCAAAGCTGAGAGGCTTCTGCTGTATGGGTTGGTCGATTGCAATGGTCATCGGTCAACTTAGCCCAATCAATACCTTCAGTTTACCAGCTCAAAATCTTCAGACTGTTCTTGCTGGGTTCTGACTATCCATTTTGAGCCAGCCAAAGACCTGCTCAGCAGTCAGTTCTAAGGGGATAGCTTCAGGCACGGGGAGGCGATCGCCACCCTGACACAATAAAGGCTGCTGCCCAGGTTGAAACACCAAAATACTGGAATCATCGGGATCCACAAACCACCCTAACCGACAGCCATACTGCAAGCAATGCAGAATATTGCCAATCACCTTATTAGGCTTTTGCTCTGGAGATAAAATTTCAATCGTCCAGTCTGGGGCAATTTCAAAGTTATCGGGCACCTCTCCTTCAGCCGTAAAAGGAATCTGTGACCACCCAAAAACCGCAACGTCAGGAATAATAGAGCGTCCTCCAAATGTACACCGGAGTTCTGGGAAAGCGTAGGCCACTTTAGGCACTTCAGTCATCTGATTAACGACGGTGCATAACTTTCCCTGCAATCGGCTATGTCTTCCCTTCGGCATTGGCTTTTGAACGATTGCTCCGTCTATGTATTCGCTTGCAGGCTTAGTTTCGGGCTGTGCTAGAAACGCACTGAGGGTAATCGGTTCTGAGAGGGTAAACGTCATTTTGCCTCTTCCATCTGCTGAAAATCGCTGACATCAGGCCAATCAAACATAGCGCGATCACCCTCGTCCCCTTTATCCCTTTCTTATAGCCAAACGCTTTACCTTTCTCCCACTAGGGGAGAAAGACTAATTCTGGCTCCCCTCTCCCATTCTGGGAGAGGGGCTGGGGGAGAGGGTCATATTCGTGCAAGAGGTCAATCGTCCTTTCATGTTAACAAAGCCAATACTTTCAATAACTTCTGGCAACATATCCCCTCATTAGCCTCCTATCCTTCCTAATCTAGGATTATCGTCCATAAATCCATCGTTTCAAGAGATTGAGGGAAGACACCATGCAGCTCTTTGCCGATGCCAGCCAGCGCCTTGAAAAAGCACTTCAGTATGTTGACCTACCCGAAGATGCCCTCACCCACCTTCGTCACCCAAAGTCCTCACTAGCCGTTTCAATTCCCGTGCGGATGGATGATGGCTCCCTGAGAGTATTTCAGGGCTATCGGGTGCGCTATGACGATACCCGTGGCCCCACCAAAGGCGGCGTGCGCTATCACCCCAACGTGTCTCAAGATGAGGTGCAGTCTCTGGCATTTTGGATGACCTTTAAGTGTGCGGTACTCAACCTTCCCTTTGGGGGCGGCAAAGGCGGTATTACCCTCGACCCAAAATCCCTTTCTAAGATGGAGCTAGAGCGGTTGAGCCGAGGCTATATTGATGCGATCGCCGATTTTATTGGCCCAGATGTCGATATTCTGGCACCCGATGTCTACACCAACCCCATGATCATGG
>JAGVDA010000560.1 GCA_020058975.1 Thermosynechococcus sp. WC_1
TCTACGGTGGAAGGACGCGCAATTGCAGCACCGATGGTCGTACTCGGGTCTGCTTTACGAGACAGCCGTAAGTCAATCAGGTCTAAGGCTTCATCCACTGCGCCATGAATCCGATGCAAATGGTGCTGGATTTTATAGCGCTTGGTAAACTTCACAAAGTCATGGAGCGTTGGCGTTTGTTGCCATGCGTCACTCCCAAATCCATCCGTGACCGCCGCAAAATAGCGCTGCTGGATTTCTGGTTCAGCTAAGTAGATATCAATCGCAAGCGAGAGCAGTTCTCGCGTCACTTGCACAAGCTGCTTTTCTTCTCCCGTTGGCCCACCCAGAATCATCAGCAGTTCTAGCCAAAAGCCCTGTAGGGATTTGAAGCGGTCTGCTCGTTGCGACGGTGTAAGCACTGAAGTATCCAGCAGCAGTGCCGCTGGAATGCCCAGAATATTGAATGACTTACGCCGACAGTCTACGTGGGAGCCACCTTGGAGAAGACAGCGATCTTCAAGGGAACTTGAATCATTGCCATCAGGCGGCATATCGATCCAGGTGGCGGGTTCACCTTCAGCAACCGCACGGTCTGATATTTGATTGGCAAAGTAGGATTTACCCACCCGCTGTTTTGCCACGATCACCCAGTGTGGTTGTCTGCGATGGCTAAACAGATCCACATAAATAAACTGCTTATCGAGCGCTATCAGCTCAATGCCCGTAAGGTCGTTGGGCAAAGTGCGCGCAAACGGCAGCATCCCGAATGCCTGTTTGGTGTTGTAGGTATGTCTGAAGTCAATATCAAGCTGGGGCATGGGATAGCCCATCTCTAGAATCCGTATCCGCACTTGCAGCATTAGCTCTTGCTTACACGGCAAGGTCTGGAGCCAGATCCGACCCGCTATTTTGTTCTCACGTTCCAACGGACACAGCTTGAAATAGCTCTGGAATTCACGAACGGCTAAATCTAGCTCATTAATAGAAGGCCGATGAATCAGCGCAACAAAGGCAATCCGCAAAGGACGATCGCCTCCAAAGAATTCAGACATGATCTGCTTGGATTCTTTGAGGGCACTATCGGCTTCTGCTGAGAATTCACCCTGTTCGGAATATTGCTTTGCGCGTTTGACCGACTGGCGGTGCATGTCTTGGGCATTCTCGCGCTGCGCTTTAACGCTTCCAGGCGAGATATCCACAAAGTACTCAACCCCTTCAACGTCCTCAAGGGCGAACGTATCCCACAGTCCTTTGGCCTGATGGAATTCATGCGCCCAACCTGAAAACTTCTGCCGTGCTTCTAGAACAGCAATATGATCTGTTTCCATGCGTTCGGTTTCTGGGTTCCAGCGCTTAATCGAAACGCCCTGCTCGGCAAGCTCGATTGCGCCATCTCGCACGAGGGCATTCGCAATATGTGATTCTGCGATTTCTTCGGAGAGGAAGACCCCTTTTTTATTAATGGTGCATTGGATTTTGTAAGGGGATTGACCCGGCGCTTCTCCACTAAATCGCGCCCTCAAGTTTGCCCACAGCACATCATGGCTCATGGGTGTTGCCGTTATGCCCCAGGTGCCGCTTAGCGCGTTATGGGTGGCCTGATGGCCTTGGTAGTAGCCATGCCGAAAGATCTCTTCAATCCGCTCAGCGTCCTTTTTGGCTTTAGCGCCTGAAAACCAACCCCGAAAGTCAGAGAACAGCGTGAACGCTTCACGGATTCCTGTCTCTACCGCGTCTTCAGAGTCACCCAGCGTTTTATCCTTTGCACCCCAGTAGTAGCAGTACAGGTGAATAAAACGCTCACAGCGTTTACCCGCTCTCGTCAGTTCCTGCACCCGCGCGATGTCATCACATAGGAGTTGAGCAATGGCCTCATTCTCACAGTCAATCAACAAATCAGACAGTTCTGCGGTGCGGTCTGCGCTGGTTTGACGGGTGCCCACATGGATTTTCCAGCTCAGGTGCGGTGGAAAGCCACTTTTGAGTCCACTAATCCAGCTCTCGAAAAACGAGGGCAGGGTACGCGCCAGGTCATACACATGAACGCCCTCTAGCTCCCACCCAAAGACGAAGGTGGGAGCGACGTTGGCATTGCGGCTCAGATAGAGCGCTCCTGATTTTTTGCCAAACACGTTGAAGTCAACGCTGGCTTTGATGTTGAGCAGTTCAGGCCATTCGAGATGGAGCTTCCCATGTTGGAGTACCAGGTGATTCGCTGGGTCGAATTCGCCCTTTTTGTACCGTTGCGGCAGCGGCAAGAGATTGGTCAACAGTTTCATAGCGCTCCAGAATTGATACGTTGGTCGATGAACCGATGTAGGGCACTGGAGAAGGGACATGGCGACTCAGATTACGCCATGCCTTTTCGCGGTCGTTACCGACATAAATCCAGTAGCCGCCCACCACGGCGAAACCGAGTGGGGCGGCTTTTTGGTGTTGCCCATCAAACAGTCCTAGACCACAAATCCACGCCATCATCCCCAAGGCGAGGCCAGGTACCATCGTCTGTGTGAACAGGCCGAACAGCGTCGCGGATTCTCCCAACGTCCGTTGTGTAGAAATGGGCTGGTTAGTAATGGACATGGGTTAAATCCCGATTAGGCTCAACAAGACATCACCGAGCGCCAGGATGATCACGAATTTGATCACCTTGGCGAAGGATTTGCCGTCTTCTTCGTCATCGCCTTGGCGCGAACGAAGCAGTTTGACGATGATCGACGCAACTGCAATGAACGCCAGGATTTTGAACCCCTGAGTAATCCAGTTCGGGACATTTTCAAGTCCAGGTACCCCAAACGCTCCAATCGCTGTTGTGAGAAGGTCAAACAGCTTATTGAAGAACAATGCATGGGCTGGCGCGAAGCTCGTCATGCTCACCCACACAAACGCTGTGGCGATCGCCACTAATGCCACCAGCCGAACCTGCTTCGGGGTTTTGTGGCGATACTGGTTGACGATGACCAGGGCGTAGGCCGCGAGAAAATAGACTGGCAAGATAAACAGCCCACCTGTTAAGGCGCGGACTATAACCATTGCCCCAAAGATTGCGTAAGATGCCCAGTGGACTGGCTTTTGTGCCTTTGCCCAACGCATGAGCTGATGCTGTGGCTTGGACGAGTTTAGGAAAATCATGCAGTTGCTCCCTATAGGTTTGACCATCTGCTTTAATGTCGGAAGTTTGAACGCAAGGGCGAACAAACGTTTGCTTTTTCGGTAGTGCATCAAATTAATGTGGGGTAAATGGCAATGTCATGCCAATTCCAGGATCGCGTCGTTAATCCTGCTCGTTGAGCAGCAGTGGTCTTGAAA
>JAGVDA010000388.1 GCA_020058975.1 Thermosynechococcus sp. WC_1
ATATTGTGCAGAATTTAATTATCTTTTTAATTCTTACTACAAAAAAGCCGGAGATTTTTTACCTAAATCTTCTCGCGCTTTCATTTCCAGACCTTCTGTTGAGGATGTTTATTCCTATCGGAAATATGTGAATGCTTGCATGAATCTCCTGATGGAAAATGCCGAAGATGAACTTTACCGAGACATCGAACTTCTGGTCGAAATAGGGATCAATCACGAACAGCAGCATCAAGAGCTATTGCTCACCGATATCAAGCATATTTTGGCCTGTAACCCCCTGCGGCCTGCCTATCGAGACGACTTGCCCCAGACGCACGAGCGGGGCACCCCAACTCAGTGGCTAGAATTTTCGGGTGGGCTACATCCCGTAGGGTATGCAGGAAATGCCTTTGCCTTTGATAACGAAGCGCCACGGCACCAAGTCTATACGCAAGACTATTACCTCGCCTCTGCACCCGTAACCAATGGAGAATACTTAGAATTCATCGCAGATGCTGGCTACCAAACCCCAGAATACTGGCTCTCTGAGGGTTGGACTACCATTCAAAATGAAGGTTGGACGGCACCCCTCTACTGGGAAAATATTGACGGCAGTTGGTGGAACATGACGCTGGGGGGACTGCGATCTCTCAATCTCCACGAACCCGTCTGCCATGTCAGCTTTTTTGAAGCAGATGCCTATGCTCGCTGGGCGGGCAAGCGCCTTCCAACCGAAGCAGAATGGGAAATCGCAGCGGCTGCGAGTCCACTGAAGGGCAATCTGCTAGAGCAGGGCTATTTACATCCCACTGCATCTATAGACCGAGACTTTCAGCCCTACGGCAACGTATGGGAGTGGACGCAGAGCGCATACCTGCCCTATCCAGGCTTTAAGGCGAGTGCGGGTGCAGTGGGTGAGTATAACGGTAAGTTTATGTGCAACCAAATGGTGCTTCGGGGCGGCTCTTGTGTTACGTCTGTCAGCCATATTCGCGCCACCTACCGCAATTTTTTCCCGACCGCTTCACGTTGGCAGTTTTCGGGCATCCGCTTAGCCCAATAGGCTTCAGGGGATTAATCACCAGCCCGAAATGCTTTATCTAGAAGCCAGATTTGAGCTGTTCGCAAGCTGCAATACTGACCCAAGTACTTGCGCCATCTTGCCAATGCTCTTTTTTCCAGATCGGTGCCTGATGCTTCAGGGTATCAATGGCGTACTGGCAGGCTTCAAAGGCTTCGTGGCGATGGGGGCAGCCAATGGCAACCAAGACGCTGATTTCACCAATGGCTAACTTTCCGGTGCGATGGTGAATCACAACGGTATTGACGGCTGTCCACTGCTGCTCAATCTCTTGGGCAATTTTCTCAAAAACCTTCAGCGCCATTGGTTCATAGGCCTGATATTCCAGAAAAGCAACGGTGCGACCTTCTGTTTGGTTTCGTACCGTTCCACTCATAACCACTACCGCACCATTGCTGGCGTGGTCTGCCGTCCCATAGGCATCTGCTAAAGACAGGGGTGCAAAGGTAATCTTAAAATCAGTTTTTGCAGCGACAGTATCCAAGGTAGGAAGCATTTGGAGGCGGGTTCCACCAGAGTTTTATTGTTTTTATCGTAGCGCTGTTGCGAAAAAACAACCGATTTCCCTCAATCATTTGGCCTAATGAGGGCGCTTAAACTGGAGCCGATAGCGATAGAGTGTCACGGGCTGCGCCCTAGCCTTAAAGTAGTCTGGGTCTTTGGGCGATAGGTAAATTGCCGTCACCTGATCGGCTTCGACCTGCTCTGGCTGTGTCATAACCCGATGGTAGGCAATCGTATTTTCAACCTGATTGAGATAGATTTGCGTCTCGCTGCGAAAAATTTGCTGGTAGAGTTCGCTGCTGACAAAATCTTTATCTGAGGGCGTTTCAGCCCCGCGATCGCTGATTTGCGTTGTCAAACGCTGCCCATTTTTGAATAATGCCAGTTGGCGATTGGGCGATCGCGGGTCAATCTCAATCGACTCAACCACATCCTGCCCTAGAATCGCTGTCGCTAAGCTCATGCCGTTATAGGCGCGGTTTGCCACAATTTTGGGAGGGTCAGCACTGACCGTGCTGGTGGGGAAAGGCGATCGCTGCACAGGCAAAGAAACCTGTGAGGGTTCAAACCGTACTGCAAATGTGACAGGCTGCTGGAGCAGTTTTTGACTGGCTTCAAACCCTGGAGTAACGATGGTTGGGGCTAGGGGCGCAGCTAAATCGACTAAAGTACTTGTGACCTTCCAATCTCCTGCCATCCAGTCTGGATAGTAGAGATCGGCGTTGGCAGGCTCAAGAGTGGGAGGCGATCGCCAATTCGGAAACTGATCTAGCCGTGATTGCAGTGGCCCTGCATTTGCGGTTAGACAACTCAGCCCACTCATCCAAAAAATGAACATTACGCCCAGCAGAACTATCCGCAACCGTATCGCTAACACCATTAATTGCCTGAAAATTGCCTGAATCGATCTACTGCTGAGATTGAGCGGCTGGATGATCTGTCGCCCAGTTGCGACCCACTCGAATGGTAATGTCTGATCGCAAATTCCCGGTCGAGTCAGAGGTTACTTCACTGGTACCGCCTAACGATTGCTGAAGCTTTTGAGCCGCCTCCAAGTTGCCCCACTGCGGTACAACTTGGGTTAACGCTAAAGATTCTGGCCAATCTTCATCAATCGCAACGTTCGTAAAACCTGCCTGCTGAAGAAAATCAGCCATGCGCTGCCCTCCAGTCGGATCTCCAGAAGCATTTTGAATCACAACTTTGAGATCTGCATTGCTGCTTGCTGCATCAGCGCTTAATGCATCTACAGAAAGGTCAGTAGCGGCAACAGGCTCCACTTCAAAGTAAGTCTTCATTACTCGAGCTGTTTCGACAGGATCCATAAGCCAGTAGCTTAGTTCAAACTCGTCGGGGGTGCTAAATCGTCCTGGTAACATCACCATTTGGAACTGGCTGCCCTGGGTTTGTAGACCAAACTGAAGCAGCGCCAGCATCTCGCCCAAGCTCATATTGCTGTCAATATGTTTTTGAAGCACTGAAAATATTTGAGGCAACCGCGCCAGCATCAGCGGATTCTGGAACTTTTTCTGAAGCGCCTTGATCAAGGTTTGCTGACGCTGGGCACGACCAATATCGCCTAAATCATCATGCCGAAATCTCACAAAACCCTGCGCCTGTGCTCCATTTAAGGTCTGGAGTCCAGGCTGAAGGTCGATGTGGAGCTTTTGCGTGAAGTCATCGTACTTCATGCGTTTTGGCACAAAAACCTCAACGCCACCCATCACATCTACAAGATCAATAAAGGCCAAAGTGCTGACACGAATGTAGCGGTCAACCGGAACATCGTTTAGGGTTTTACTCACCACCTGGGAGGCCAGCTCAGGCCCTCCCTTCCAGTTGGCAGCGTTAATTTTTTCAACTCCCATCCCTGGAATCTCAACCTGGGTATCACGAGGGATGGTTAAGGCTTTTGCTTTATGAGTATCTGGATCTAGCCGGACTAAGAGCATCGTATCGCTGCGGCTGCGGAGCATATCGCTGGGGCCTTGCGCGCCTTTGACTTCCTCTGAAGTATCTAAGCCTTGGTCAATGCCCATGACCAAAATATTGACTGGACGAGAAATACCGTACTGAAATCCATCCTTAAAAAGATCTCCAAACCCTGATGCGGTGTCTCCAGACTGCTGTGAGTTTAATGGGGTAAGAAAAGCGAGTGTTGCTCCTAAACTGGCAGAGACTGCCACCACGCCTGCAAAAACGAGCGTCCAACTGAAGGAGCGAAGCACACGTCTGCCAGCCTGAGGCACTGCGATCGCCCTTGACCCAGACGAAGCTGCACTATTCTCATGACTTCGAGAATTGGGGTGTTGTCCGGCTGCTGAATTAACGCCTCTTACCACTGGAACTCCGCTTACCGCTATTGGTATAACTTGGGGATGAATTGGGGATGAATTGGGGATAAATTGGGGGGGATGAATTTGAGGATGACTGTACTGCTTTACCTATCATTTGCAAAGCAACGCTATGATTCTACACAATTCAACTGTCGCGACAAGCCCTTTGACCTAAAAACATTTGAGTACAACCTATGCAAGCTGTCATCATTGCGGGTGGAAAAGGAACTCGGCTAGCGCCGCTGACCCATCGCAGCCCTAAACCTATGTTGCCCCTTTTGGATCGTCCTTTTCTCTGCTGGATGGTAGATCGTTGTCGAGACGCTGGTATTACTGACATTTTGATGAATGTTCAGTACCAAGCAGCTCAAATTCAAGACTTTTTTGGGGATGGCTCAGCCTTTGGCGTCCAAATTCGCTATGTGCTTGAAAGTACGCCTTTAGATACAGCAGGGGCAATGAAGCTTGCAGAACCTTACTACACAGGGGAACCGCTAATTGTTTTCAATGCCGATATTTTGACCGATCTAGACCTCAAGGCGCTGATTAAAACCCACCTTGAGACGAATGCGGATGCCACCCTTACCCTTACCCGAGTCGAAGACCCGACGGCCTTTGGCTTAGTAGAGCTAAAGAACGACCTCAACGCTGCTGATGGTTGGCCTGCACAAGCCAAGCCGATTAAAGCCTTTCGAGAAAAACCTACAGCACAAGAAGCAGCGCAGCTTGGGATTGATACCGTCAACGCCGGAACCTATATTTTGAACCCCAATGTGTTTGCCGATTACCCTGCCGATTAGCCCCTCAGTTTTGAGCGGCGGGTGTTTCCTGATTTGCTGGCGCAGCACAAACGCGTCACGGGGTTTATTTGGGACGGCTATTGGATGGACTTAGGTACCCCTGCAAAATATATGCAGGGACAGATAGACATGCTGACGGGGCACATGCCCTATGCTTTAGCGAAAGAGGCGACCGAAGTGCAGCCTTCGGTGTGGGTGTCAAAGTCTGCCAGAGTGGATGAGAACGCTCAGTTAGCGGGGCCTTGCTTTATTGGCGCTGGGGCATTTTTAGGATCAAAGGCGCAAATTTTACCCAGAACAATCGTGGGGGCACAGTCGCTCATTGACCAGCCGCTGGCTCCGGGTTGCTATGCGCCTGGCACATTAGCGGTTTAGCGTTAAAAGGATCCTGAGTCTAAGAATCCGCGATAGACTCTGATTAAGGTACGCACTAAGGATCATGGATTAAATAACCTCAACTTTTGACCCTCTCCCCCAGCCCCTCTCCCAGAACGGGAGAGGGGAGCCGGAGTTTCTTGTTCCCCTTCTCCC
>JAGVDA010000224.1 GCA_020058975.1 Thermosynechococcus sp. WC_1
AAGATTACTGTATTCTAAGGCTTTCAGCTACTTTGAGTTTTCTGCACCACTAAGGACTCGCACCCATCACGATCTGTTTGCCAAACAACATCTTGAAGCATTACTTGAATCGTTGGGGACAGTGACGACCAGTCGTAAAGTAACCAGTGAAACCCGTGAGGTTGATCTGTGGTTTGCACCCCATGATGACGCTCAAGCAGGTTTGTTTTCTTTGGGGTTGTTGGGGCGCATGGCATTTCAGTGCTGCGTCATTGAACCGTTTCGCAATTCTGTCCAATTTCAGGATGTGAGTAGCTGTGTTGGCAAGCTGATTGATTTGACCGAAATCTTTCGGCGGCAGGCGAAACGAGAGAAGAAATCTTTACTAGAGTCGGCTTTGCCTCGGCTATGGATTTTAAGTCCAACGATTTCTGAGCGCGTGGTTCTGGGATTTGGTGCGGGATATGACCCCAGTTGGTCTACGGGATTTTACTTTTTACCGCCCCAGTTTCGCACGGCACTGGTGGCGATTCATCAGCTTCCGGTGGATGAAACAACGCTGTGGCTAAGGTTAATGGGACGAGATGGGGTACAGCGAAGGGCGATTTCTGAGCTACTAGCTTTACCGTCACACCACCCAATGAAGCGTAAAACGATGGAGCATTTGGCGGTGTTGCAAATTAGCTTGAATGTAGGGCAAAATTTAAGCACGGACGAGAGGGCTTTGGCGATGAATTTAACTCCGGTCTATGAGAAGTGGCGGCAAGAGACTTTAGAAGAGGGGTTGCAAGAGGGGTTGCAGCGAGGTCTACAGCAAGGTCTACAGCATGAGAAAACGCTGGTCTTGCGTCAGTTGACGCGCAGGATTGGCTCACTCTCCTCTAATTCCATCGCTCAAGTTCAATCTCTAGCGCTTTCACAGATTGAGTTACTGGGGGAGGATCTACTTGATTTTTCCAGCCCTGATGATTTGGATGCATGGCTGAAATCGCAGTCTTGAAAAATGCGATCGCAGCCATCCCAAGCAGCGGCAGCAGCTCACAAGAATCAGTCACTTCAGTCGTAAAACTGCGATCGCCATTTTCTCTCATCTAAAATGACAGAGGAATGCTGGTGAGGGGCGATCACAGATGGTTTGGGAATTAGGCATTGGCAAGGCCATTGTAGGGGCAATTCCAAGTTAAACTCAAACATCAGATGTGTTATCCTAGCAAAGCTGTATAAAAATCACACATCTGAGAATTCGGGTGTTTCCAGCTTGCCCAGTGTGGCGCTGAAATCCCCTCAGATGGAGGATAAACCCGAATAGGAGAAAGAAATATGCCCGTTATTGGTCTCGCCCAAATGCTTGAGGCCGGAGTTCACTTCGGTCATCAAGCGCGCCGCTGGAACCCTAAGATGTCTAGCTACATCTTTACCGAGCGCAATGGCGTACACATCATTGACCTGGTGCAAACTGCCCAGCTCATGGATGATGCCTACTACTACGTCCGCTCAGCCGCAGAATCTGGCAAACGCTTCTTGTTTGTCGGCACCAAGCGCCAAGCCGCTGGCATCGTCGCCCAAGAAGCCGCCCGCTGCGGAAGCTACTACGTCAACCAGCGCTGGTTGGGCGGCATGCTCACCAACTGGACCACCATCAAAACCCGAATCGATCGCCTCAAAGACCTAGAGCGACGACACGACAGCGGTATTTTTGAACTGCTGCCCAAGCAAGAAGCCTCTAAGCTTCGTCGTGAGCTAGAAAAACTAGAAAAGTATCTCGGTGGTCTTAAGCAGATGAGCAAGCTGCCAGACGTGGTGATCATGGTGGATGTGCGCCGTGAATACAACGCCGTGCAAGAATGCCAGAAGCTGGGCTTACCCATCGTGTCGCTGCTCGACACCAACTGCGACCCAGATTGGGTAGACATCCCCATTCCTGCAAACGATGACGCAATCCGCTCTATTAAGCTCATTGTGGGTAAATTGGCAGATGCCATTTACGAAGGGCGACATGGCGAAGTAGAAGGCGGTGCAGATTTCGACTACGACGAAGACGATACAGTATACGAAGACGATGTAGCCTACGACGGCACCGAAGCCACCGGAGATTCAGAAGAGTAGAAGATTGTGTTTTAGGGTGCAATAGGCTTGTCGCGCCCTAGAATTTAAGATTAAATCCCATCTAAAACTTTTTAGGCTTAGATGGGATGCATAAATCTTTTGTGCTGCGCGTTTTAACCGCAACACATTACTCTTGAATCCATAGCGTATTTTGATATTAGAGAACACCTGAGGCAGCATCATGGCAGAGATTTCAGCAAAAGACGTGAAAGAACTGCGCGAAAAAACCGGCGCAGGGATGATGGATTGCAAAAAGGCGCTTCAGGAAACTGATGGCGATCTAGAACAGGCAGTAGACTACCTCCGTAAAAAGGGGTTAGCCTCTGCGGGCAAAAAATCTGGTCGAGTTGCCGCTGAAGGCTTAGTGGGTAGCTATATCCACTTTGGCGGACAGATTGGTGTACTGGTTGAAGTTAACTGCGAAACCGACTTCGTGGCTCGTAACGAAGAATTTAAGGCGCTAGTCCAGGATATATCCAAGCAGATTGCGGCTTGTCCTAATATTTCCTATGTTCACGTCGGTGAAATTCCGGCTGACTTTGTTGCCCGTGAAAAGGCGATCGCCCTCGAATCTGACACGCTCAAGGGCAAGCCCGAAGGTGTGAAAGAAAAGATTGTGCAAGGCAAAGTCGATAAGGTGATGCAAGAGCTGTGCCTACTCAATCAGCCCTACATTAAAGACCAAAGCATTACGGTCGAAGAGCTGATTAAGCAAAGCATCTCCAAGCTGGGTGAAAACATTCAGGTGCGTCGCTTTAGCCGATTTGTACTGGGTGAAGGCATTGATAAGCCTGTCTCTAACTTGGCAGATGAAGTTGCCGCCACCGCAGGGCAAGCTGCTCCAGCGGCAGCGGCTGAAGAAAAGCCTGCTGAGCAAAAAAGCACGGGCAAAAAAAAGAAGTAGTTGAGCCAAGTTTGAATTAGAAAAGGGTTGCAATCAATTTGCAGCCCTTTTTTTGTAAAGCAAAAAATGAAAGAGCTTCAGCCCTTACACTGAGAAAGGGAAAGAGCAGGCGAGGCGGTTGCGGTGTAGTGACGGCATGTCATTATGTTGAGGAAAGTCCGGGCTTCCCAAAGACCAGACTTGCTGGGTAACGCCCAGTGCGGGCGACCGTGAGGATAGTGCCACAGAAACATACCGCCGAAGTTTTGGACGCTGCGTGCAGTTCTCAAGACTGGCAAGGGTGCAAAGGTGCGGTAAGAGCGCACCAGCAGCATCGAGAGGTGCTGGCTCGGTAAACCCCGGTTGGAAGCAAGGCAGTGGGGCAAAGGTTGGTCTTTTCCCTGTCCCGTTGATGAGCCGCTTGAGGCGTTTGGTAACAAACGTCCCAGATAGATAACTGCCCTCTTTGCGCCTCGGCGTACAGAGAACAGAACCCGGCTTATGTCCGGCTCTTTCCTTACAAAATAAACTCTTTCTATGGCAGCACTTTTACCAGGGCGAAAAAAACAGCTAGAAAAGTTGATAGACCGCCTAGGGCTGCCGAGTACGGCAGCAGTGCAGTGGTCGCTTCTAGACTTAGCTCTCACCCACGTTAGCTTTTGCGCCACAGACAACTATGAGCAGCTTGAGTTTTTAGGTGATGCGGTATTGCGCCTATTTGTAGCACAGCATTTGTGGGTACATGACCCCAGCGATACCGTCGGGCAATGGACGGCGGTGCGCTCTGTACTGGTAAGCGATCGCATTCTTTCAGATATTGCCTACGCTTTTGGGCTAGAGCGGTTTTTACTGGTTGCCCCCAGTGCCGCCCGCGATCTTAAAGGCGAAACCTCACGGCTTGCCAATACTTTAGAGGCTGTGATTGGTGCGCTTTACCTTAGCACGCATAACTTTACGCTCATTGAACCGTGGCTAAAGCCAGAGCTAGAGCAGCGGGCAGAGCAGGTACGCCTTGACCCTACCTATCAAAACTATAAAGCCGCCCTTCAGCAGTGGACTCAAGGCCACTTCCATCTGCTGCCAGAGTATCGCGTCACAGAAGAAGCTGCACCCGCTTCGCCACTTCTGCGTTTTAGTGCCGAAGTTTGGATTCAGGATAAATGCTGTGGCGTGGGTACGGGGTCTTCTCGTAAGGCCGCTGAAAAAGCGGCTGCCCAAGCGGCCTACTTAAAATTAGGTGCTACGCCACTCAATCCCCATCTGCTAGACGCCATTACAAATTTACAGAATCCAAATAGATGAGTGCTTCGTACTACTCATGAAGTCTCATGAAACTCGGAGCATACCCATGAAGAAAGCAGTGCGATCATGGCTGAATCTGACGATGGGGGTATTGACCTGTCTTTTGATTGTCGGTTTATCAGCATATCCATCCTTTAGCAACACGGCTCCAATGCAGTGGTCAAGGGATCTACAGCCAGAGTCAAACCTTTTGGCACAAGGGATGATGGGTGAATCCATGAAGCGGTATCAGATCACGTTGAGTAGCCAAACCGTGGTGCCCAATGCGCCCTCAACGATGGCAATGGGCAGTGCAGAAGCCACCCTCAAAGGCGATCGCCTGACGGTACGCGGCAGCTTTAGCCAATTGTCTAGCGCCCTGCGGGACTATGCTGTCGATCCGGTCAATCCGCCCAATCCTAAAATTACCTCTGCGGTGCATATTCATCGGGGTGCCGATACCGAAAATGGCCCATTTCAATTTGCCTTAACCGTAAAAACGAATCGTCAAACGATGGGAGGTAAATTTAGCGGCAAGTATACCCTCTCACCAGAACAGCTTCAGTCGCTCTCCGAGGGCAAACTCTATATTGATCTACATACCCAACAAAATCGAACCGGAGAATTGCGCGGCGCGTTTCAGGCTGTTTCGTGAGTGCTGAATGCGTTAGGTCAGTACGCTTAAATGGAGTTAAAGACTAATTCATCAGATCAGCCACAATTCAGTCACAATAGAGACACCGTTTGCCAACGGCGATCGCCGCGCACCAAAAGTCTGCCCGATTCTGTATTGTCTCCTTTGATTGTGTCGATTTCCCATCAGGAAATCTGCTCTACCCCTCACCAATGCGGTATGCTTTCTGAGCCGTCTTCTAACTTAGCGTCCTCATTGCAAAATCAAACGGATGCAGAACTGATCTTTGCCCTCAAAAATGGTGAAGCCGCTGCCCTAAGCGTGCTGTACGATCGCCATTCAGGATTGGTATACGGGCTTGCCCTCAACGTCTTAGATAACGTCCAAGAAGCAGAAGACCTAACCCAAGAAGTCTTTATCACCCTCATCAAAGGGACTGCCTACAACCCGCAGCGAGGATCACTCCGTACTTTTCTTGCCATTTTGACAAAGTCTAGGGCGCTAGATCGGCTCCGGTCGCGCAGTTCTGCACGTCAGCGAATGTCTCGCTGGCAGCAGAGTAAAACATCAGAGCCAATGCCCAAGACTCCCCTCGAGCAAGTCTTTCAACAAGAACAGTCTCAAGCCGTAAAAGAAGCATTAGCGCAACTGCCCGAAACAGAGCAGCAGGTTTTGCGATTGGCTTATTACGATGGGTTTAGCCAATCTGAAATTGCTAAGCAGTTGGCGTTACCGCTAGGAACGGTAAAAACCAGAGCCAGACGAGGTCTGCTAAATCTGCGTCAGTTTCTTGCCCCTTTTACGGAATAAGCGCCTTCCCTATGGCTATGTCGATGCCCTCAGAAGAGTTACAACTATTAGTCGCAGGCTATGTCTTGGGGGATCTCAGTGCC
>JAGVDA010000492.1 GCA_020058975.1 Thermosynechococcus sp. WC_1
CCAGGGTGTCGTGACTCAAATAACGGCTCCCTTCGACTACGCTCAGGGGGTTTGGTAAGTATGGCTTTCAGGATTTCTCCCTAAAGCCCCGTCCCTTTAGGGCTGGGGTTACTTACAAGCTTGCGTAAAACCCAGCCATTTCTTGATAGTCAAGCAGCACACGCTCCGCTGCATTGTTGCCGCTCACTGTCAAGTTTTCCATGGCAAACTGGTAGAAATGCCCTTGCGCTGTTTCTCCGCCATTGCGAACCCCAATAGAAAACGTTGGAGTATTCGTGTTGTACTTCAAAGCATTGTTCCCTGTATAGGTATCAACTCCAATCTGCCCCCCATTGACAAAATACTTCCAAGTAGAGTTTGCCCCATTTGGCTCAAAAGAATAGGCAATCTGAAGAACCTGATTATTCTGAACTAATGGAGAATTCTTGGCTCCAAAAATATAGGCGCTAGATCCGTCCCATATCCAGGTGGCGTTTACAACTCCAGATCCAATGTAAAAAATGAAATTTGAATCAGCAGACCCAATGTGTCGAGTGCCAAGGTTAAAAACTTCTGCGCCTAAATTAGTAGGCTTAACCCAGAAAATAATAAGCTTTGCTTGATTGTTGATTGAAAAATCAGATGCTGATCCACCGCCTTGAATCAGGCGATCTGATTCCCCTGTATTAAATAGAAGCTTGCCGTTATCAAAGGTAGGAGCATTTGTTAAGCTTGCCACACCACCAACTGGTTCAGCGCCAAAGTAAAGGCTGCTTGTCGCAGTTCCTAGATTTTTAATGCGATTACTAGAGGTAGTAGGGTTCTGCTGAGAAGGCCAGCAATTTGGATTGTAAAGAGTAAATAATGCTTCAACTCCTAAAGGAGAGATTAGCAATGGGTGATCAGCCGCTTTTACAAGATTTGTCTGATTGGTTGCGGCATAAGGCAGTGTGATAAGCATTAAGAACTCCTAAATAGTAAGATTGAAAATCACGCAACGATTGCGCTGGTCAGACCACATCGTTAGCGGGACTGTACCAGTCCCACCTTTCCAAGGATTTGAGAGAGTAAACGAACTTTCGCTTGTGCGCGTGCGGATGATGCAGTCACTTGGCAATCCTGGGCCGTTGACAAAGTTGTACCAACCTTGAAGAGCAGCCGCTTCGTTAGCAATTGTGATTACGTTGCTACCCTCAGTAACTCCACAGTTGATAATTTCGTAGTCAAAGCCGATGTGTGGATCCGAGTCGCATAGCTGCCCTCGCCGCGAATATTCGGGGCCAGCCTGAAGCGCGGTTGACCCATCGTAGGGGCAATGTCTAGCAAGCCCAACTTGAGTAGGTGTACCGCCCGTGAATGTAAGCGTCACGGTATCAACAGCGGTAATTTCAGCCTTAGTGATAGTCACGGGATTATTGCTGACGTTTAGCAACTCAAAACCACGACCATTAAGCCAAGGGTTTGCAACGGACGCGCCATTTATATAAAGGTTTGCGGGTTGTGTTACATGTCTATCCCACTGCAACGGGCCTACGGGCACATTGAATTTGACTACGACCGTTGAACCTGCGATCGCCGCGCTGATGGGTTCGAGTGGTCGCCAGTTGCGGCGCTGGTAATGGAAAATATCGACAACCTGTGCCCATTTAATGGCTCTGCGAATCTCGCGACTCCATTCGTCGAGGTGAGCAACGTCACCACAGTGGTAATGCCATGATGGTTCAACGCAGACAATCTTGCCAGGGTTATCGCGACTGACCCGCCAGCTAATATCAAGTGGGGGAACATCCCACGGGTAAGCGGCCTGTTGATTAATTGCTAGAGGGATATTCTCAACTTGTCCGGTTGCTGCTTTGTAATCAGTATTTGCCGCAGTGTACCAACTCAATAAATTAGCGTCATAGCTGGCATTTAGCGAATCGCCTTCCCCGTGCGCAATGGGCACACAAGGCACTCTCACCTTTAGCCCTCTCTCAGCGGCAAGCCTGACAAAGTGCTGCAAAGACTCAATGGATTTGGCGTAATAGTTCCCAGTCCCTCCAGGGCCAATCACGCTATAAGGCTGTGAGCCACGGCTGAAATTGTCCCAGCCTGAAACAAAATCTTCGCCCAGATGGGTTTCTGACAGTGCCCTAGCCACGCCCCACATCATCGACACTCCTTCACAGTTGAGTGGGTATTGCGTTCCGCTCCCATTGTTTCGGATAGGCTCACACAATGGTGCTAATTTTAGCGTTGCAGCAACATCAAAATAGTTGACGCCCGAATTACTTTCTTGGAGCATATACGCCCTGTGACGCTGTGCCCTCAAGAATTTTGCAATATATGGGTTAACTTGGAAGCCTGACCCATTTGATTGACCTTGTAACGGGAAAAAGTCAAGAATGTCTCTAGTCGTTGTTCGAGGTAATCTATTGATATTCCGAACGCTCAATAGCTGCGATCGCAGTTCAGGGATAGAAAGTTGCCCGCCATCAGCGCTGACAAGTTCGGTGCTTCCCCTGACAATAGAGAACGTCTTCGCTTCTATCTGCTCAACTTCAACCCTGCCAGTCCTTAGCAGACCTAAAAGATTGTTCCCCGCGTTATCAACAAACGAGAGAAGATACTTCCAGTTCTTTCTAGGGGTCAAAGAAACATCTCCAACCCGCAACGCATTCATGTCAATAGAGCCATCGCGCCGTAGCCCAAACAGAATGTTTTCAAATTTGTCAACAATCCAGTATAGGTATCTATAATTTGTCTTTTGCTCAATCAACGTATCTTTGATACGCAAAAAGTTGACGACAAACTCAAAATTTCGGGCAAGGCCAAATCCGAGGTTCCCAAACAGGTCTCGAAAAGCGAACCAATACCGTCCATCTGGGGAATCTACTTCAACTCCATCAAAAGCTTGAGCTTGAGCCTTAAGTCCAAGTATCACCATATCAACATAGGCAGTTAATGCCGTTGGGCTACCCACTGTCTCGCCAGGAGTGAAAAGCGTCTGAGTAGCCGTCTGTTCAATAACCCCAGCAATTTTCCCGACCGTCGCTGCAACTTCTGCCCCTACCACCAGTGGATTAGGCTCAATCTGAATTACCGTAGGCCCAGTGACCGCAATCGTTACGTCTGCCGCGATCGCCAGAATAGTCAGATCGCCAGAGACATAAAGCGATGTATTTGCAGGGAACGCGATTGGATCGCTCAGCTTAAAAAGACTCTTGAGCGAATACTGAGCGCCAGTCCTGCTAATCTTTACAACGATATTCCCTGGCAGCAAGCCATAGTAAGACTGCCCATCTAGCACCGCATCAGCGCTGTTAGATGCTGGAGTAACTGCAACATCTCCAGCATTAATAGGTAAGGTGAAAGAATTTGTGAGCGGGATAATACCGGAAACCCCAATCGGGCCAGGTGGCCCTGCACTTTGACTTTTAACAACGATGCTTGACTGAAATGGCATTTTGGAGATCGCGGTATTTTGCTCAAATTGTAACACGCTTGTACGGAATTCTAGCGCCTGCCCTTGCCCTTTTGTTTCTTTAGTGCTATAGTCTCATAGCTCTTTGCGGCTTTGGTGATTGATTATTACTGAATGCCGTGGGGTTGCCTATTTTTGATGCTGAGATTAGAGCGCTTCGTGCTTTTGAACATGCGGCGGTGCAAGGCGTGGTCGTCAACCAGACTAAAGATAAATATCGCAATATTGCTTGGAACTGTTACAAAAAAAATTGGAGATGAGATCTGTGGCCAAAACAAGGTTTGATGCTCTATTGAATCAAGGTGATTCTGAAAAAAATGAAGGGCACCAGCCTGCTGATGCTCGCAAGTTTTACATGAAACCGGAGAAGTACAAAAAGCTCAGGGTAAAAGCTTTAGATGAGGGGAAGGATGTCACCAAAGTTATAAATGAATTGGTAGATCGATGGTTGGCAGATCTTGGCTAACTCGCCCCAAAATCACTGACTGGCGGCGTTGCAGAAACAGGGTCGCAAGTTGTCACTAGACCAGTTGTATCTAAAATACTGGCTGGTCTTAGCACTCCACTGATGGAGATCGTATTTTTTGAGATCTGCGGTTTTATTGATGTGGCTCGGAATACGTTGCGGGTGACAATCTCAGCTCCAATCACCACAACGTCCCCGATCTGAACCTCGTAATTTAGCCCACTTAAGGTAAGTGTCTGATTGGCGTTGATGGTCATAGGGATGTCAAGCTGAACCTCATCGACTTCTCTAAACTTAACTACAGCTCTGTAGCCAGTAGGGGTATTTATGTTGAGTTTTTGAGAAATGGCGATTGTCTGTATGCCTGCGCTAAAAGGCTTGGTTTCATGAACCCATCCAGATACTTCAAAGTTGTATTCCACCGTCGGGTGGTTGAAGACGAATAAGTCTCCAGGCATGGTTGAAATTTCTTGAAGGTCAGTTTCAAAGCTAACCTGTTTGTCCTGAAGTCTTCTAGTCTTTAGATAAACCTGAACAATTCGTTTTGCTTGATCTGGATTGTTTACCCCTGTTAAATCCAATGTCTCTTCTACAATTGGCTCCGTGCCATTGTATGCTTCAGTTGTTTCCACAATGCAAGACTTAGGCGTAAACTTTCCATCGCTGCCATCGTACCAAGTCGCTGAAATTTTGTTGACGGCTTGCTCACTCCATGCCGCGTAGTCGTATTGCACAGCACGCACTCGAGCCGCATTATAAACGCCTTTGATCGAGCTTTCGATTTCAGGCGTTAAACCAAATCGTCCATCAATTCGTCCAGGCAAGCATAGCGATTTCAGTGCCGTCTCGTTAGCCCAGTCACT
This sequence comes from Thermosynechococcus sp. WC_1, assembly GCA_020058975.1. GTDB lineage: Bacteria > Cyanobacteriota > Cyanobacteriia > Thermosynechococcales > Thermosynechococcaceae > JAAURS01. The sequence continues at coordinate 4,772 of JAGVDA010000492.1, forward strand.
AAAGTTCACTGACCTTGATAGCGAGGTTTCGTGGAACAGCTTATTTAGAACCTCATGTTTTCTCGTTTCGCAAATGCTCGGGTAATCATCAAAATAATCCCCATCAATATAATTCCCCAGCCCTGCCGTTTTATTAGAGATGGCGTAGGCATACTGGTCAGCATAGTAAGGGGTCGAATCATCAAAATAGACTAAGTAGCGATCGCCCTGTCTCCAATTCAGCGCGGTCGTTGTTGAAATTGTCCCGGCGGTGACTCCTGTGATCGGCGCTTCAATATGTCGGGTTAGATTGCGAACAATCCAGCCAGTTAAAACTCCATCACCAATAAAATTTGCAGATGGATCGTTTAGTGCAGTAAGGGTGCTGGCATTTGATGCTTCCCCTGCTGCCATAAGATTTGGGGCTATTATTCCTTTGTCAATAATGACTGAGGTTTGAGGTGCATTAAGAAGTCGGTCAGAGGCCAACATCCCATACGCAATCATCGAAAAGCCTTTGTAGTTCATGATGTCAGCAGGCAATCCTATATCCGCTGGATATAGGCACTCATTCACTGTTGAAATCCGCACAGGTGGCCCTGACTCGGTAGAGAATTGGAAATTCTCATAGGTAATGTCGATATAGTAATTTGTAGTCGCGGGGCTAACCAACCTTACGGCACCTGGCGTAGTCCCATCACTCTCTGCCTCAATCTGCACAATATTAGAATTGATGCTAATTGTGTCAGCCGTTCCAATCTTGTTTGAATCATCGATCCAATAAATAGGCTCCGGATAGCTTGGATCAACTTCTGTTATAGGTCTAAACTCAAAATAATATTTCAAGTAGGGTAGATTTTTGATGCGCAGCGATCGCCGCGATCCATTGGGGTTGCGACCCGTTAATAAAAATCTACCTATTTTCAGGAAATCTGGTGTGCCTAATGGCTTAATGTACAGATCAAACCCAACCCCAATGCTGTATGTTTTGTTGTCTTTTGTGTGTCTTCTGTAAAGCGAACAGCCAAAATTGAAATCAATAAAAGTAATAGATTTGCTTGTTTCGTAAGTTGACTTATAAGTTGCGTAAATAGTTGTGTTTTTTTGCGCTGCATAAAAATCAAATGGAACCCCTGCATAGAAAAAAGGCAAAGCAGGGGTGATCGTAATGGTGTAGGTGTCTCGATCTTTGCTGACCACTCTGAAGTCTGTCTCCCCTATCCTGTAGCGCTCTGTGGGGATAAAACTTTCAAAATTCTCCTCTGATACTTTTAGCGTGGTTCTGCTGCCGACCGCCGCAGCTCCTCCATTAAAAGTGTTTCCAATTTTGATATTCTTTATACTTGCTCCTGCGTTATAGATCGACACGTCAATAAAGTAGTCACCTGCCGTCGGAGGCTGTGTAAATTGCCAGAAAATGTCTGAATTTTTCTGGACTATAACTGAACCCCCTGCGATCGCGATTACAAAGTAGTCTGGAGTTGGGCCAAGGGCTGTGTATGTGTCTACCCCAGTGCTGTCGTAAACCAAAGTTCCGTTGTAATAGGCTCTGTAGGTCGCGTCATTTTTAAGGACAATGCAATACTCAATGGTAATAAAGTCTGCATCTGTATTGGTTTGGCTGATTCCGAAAGCAACTTCTTTGTTTGATGCAAGCGGCTGAAAGAATGCCCATCCTGTTCCCTCAGTTATGGCTTGATCTCCAAAAGCACCCGCATTCCAGCCGTCCGTAATACCAAACCCTGAGTCTTTTGTAAGCTCATTAACAGGAAGGACTGTCCCTGTTGTGGTAGAAGCGGCTGTATCTACAAAATTGGTGAATGTGGCAAGCGATCCAGATGCCTCGTTCCCAGATTGAATTGTCTCGCGCTTTGACACTCCAAAGTAAGAGTTGGTGTTGGGGCTAACAACCTGGCTGTAATAAGTAAATTCAGGAATTGCAGTTTGATCTTGAGTGCCTAAGCGAGTCGTAATTTTAATCTCGTCAACTAAGAAATTTTGGAGAGATTGATCATCAATCAATACCGATTCGGCATTGATGCTTCCAATAGGACCAAGCCCTAAGCAGTAAAGTTGATAAAGCGTTTGAGCGCCTTCTCTGGTGACAACCTTTGAATTGACAAGGTAGCCTGACACCCGCACCCCGCCGTAGGGATTAATAGACCGATTCGCAAAGGTCAACGGCACTACGCCGCCCAACGGGGCTAAGGTGCCACCTCCATTGAATCCAGGGGATGGGGCGAACCGTTCCTCAGCAGGTTTCCTGGGCGGGGGAGCTAACAGGCCGCCAATAAGACCGCCGACGGTAGACCCAATGGCGATCAGCGTCCAAACCCCAATATTGACCCCAGGGATAAACGAGACGGCGAGGCCGAGCAGCCCACCCGCTATCGAGCCAAAGAATTTTCCGTTTTTGACGCTAGGGTCAAAGGGGGCATGTTCTACCCCGTCAATATCTACAATTCGGTCAGGATCCAACAAAAGCTCAGACTTGAGCGCAGACATCTCATGCAAGTCTTCTTCATAAAGCTGAATCCCTTGGACTGCTTTTACTGATTCGATTAGAGCTTTATCGCTGTTACTAAGCACCGTACCG
>JAGVDA010000483.1 GCA_020058975.1 Thermosynechococcus sp. WC_1
TCTAAGCGAGCAGGGGGACGCGGCGTCTATGGCGCGGAACCTGTAGATGACTATGCGCTTATTGATGATTCGGTGGCGGAACAGTTTGACCCTGAAGGCGATGATTTTTAGGTGATAACTTCTAAAAAAAACACTTCGGGGCTTCTATAAAAAGCTAACAAAAAGGCCAGTCTAATAAGACTGGCCTTTTTGTAGCACAGGTATGACCCTCTCCCAGGGCCTACGGTGTACACACAAGTCCTGCCAGCATGGGTTTGAAGCTTTTTAGCTCTTTCCAGACCGATTGATTAGATTTCTTCTATCAACCTTGCCCCCTCATCCCAACCCTTCTCCCACGAGGGGAGAAGGGCTAAGACCGGCTCCCCTCGCCCTTTATGGGAGAGGGGCTGGGGGAGAGGGTTATTATTATGCAAGAGGTCTATTAGAAAGCCATAAATCATTTCCTACCCATTCACAAGGAAAAAAGGATCGAAAACCGCTGCAAACCATTCTGGGCGGACTTATGTGTACACGGTAGCTCCCAGAGCGGGAGAGGGGAGCAAGATTGATGCAAGATGCTTAAGCCGCGAAGACAATGCTGATGAAGCATTGGTATGGCTCAGCACATGACTTAGCATTAGCCAGGCGGCAAAATGACCTTATCAATGAGGTGAATCACGCCATTGGATGCCGGAACATCTGCCTTTGTGACCGTGGCCTCGTTGACCATGACCTTTTTGCCTTTCACCGTAACCGTGATGGGCTTACCTAAGACGCTGGGAACATCGCCTGACTTTAAGGTTGTAGACTCAACCTTGCCGCTCACGACATGATAGGTCAGCAGTTGAGCCAGTTTTTCCTTATTTTCTGGCTTGAGCAATGTATCCAAAGTCCCAGGAGGTAAAGCTGCAAAGGCTTCATCGGTCGGGGCAAAAACCGTAAAAGGGCCTTCGCCTGAGAGCGTTTCTTCTAGTCCAGCCGCTTTAATGGCAGCCGTCAGCGTTTTAAGCTTTTTGTTGCTGCTGGCAATGTTCACAATGGTTTTACCCGTTGCTGCTGTCGCTGGCATAGAACTAGGAGTCTTTGGGGCAGCAGGCGTTTCGGAAGTTGGCATGGTGCTGCCACCTCCCGCTGGAGTAGTAGGCGGCTCGGCAACTGGAACCTTTAGGTCACCACTGCCGCCGCCACCCACTGGCGGGATGGGAGCGGTGGGTACCGTAGGTGCAGAGGGTGTTGACGGCACAACAGGTGAAGCAGGTGTCTGCGTCAGCGTTTTCTTCTTTAAGGGTGCGGCTGATGGCACAGAGGATGCCGATACAGACTGCCCCAAAATTGGATAGCTGACGGCAAACAGCATAGAGCCTGCCGCGATTAAATTGAAGATCGTCTTTGAAGTTATCTTTGAAGTCGTCTTCATGGGAAAAATACCAAACTCTTCATTTAAGATCTCGCGCATGATCGCTCATTTCATCCCGAAAGATGGGTGATTGATCCTGCGATGAGACATTCAAGCAATCCAGACCATCTGGGACTTGAACCATGTTGACCTCTGACCCACTGATCGATTAAAGGTTCCTCAGAAGGTCAGGAGAGTTGGTTATTTAGAAAGAAAAATAGCGCTTAAGGCTTAGATCTGAGGTGTGGGGAAAAGGCAGAAACAAATGCTGAATCAGGCTTTGATGCCATTGGCAGTGACTTTATCTAGCGGGATATCTGATTCAATGTTTTCTTTAGGTAACGCTGAACCTTTTTGCTTTTGGAACACAAGCTGATTTTCTTGCCAGTCAACTTGAATAGTGTCTCCTTCGGTAAATGCCTGCTCTAGAAGTTTGGTGGCGATCGCATTCTCCAGCTCCCGCTGAATGGCTCGTTTAATCGGTCGTGCGCCATACACAGGGTCGTAGCCGGCTTCGACGAGGTGATCGAGGGCGGCTTCGGTAAGCTGGAGCTTAATTTTTTGCTCAGAGAGTAATCGCTCCACCCGCTTGAGCTGGATGCCGACAATTTGGCGCAGGTCTTCACGTTTCAGGGAATGGAACAGAATCACGTCATCGACACGGTTGAGGAATTCGGGACGGAAATGCGATCGCAGTACGCCCATGACCCGCTTCTCCATTTCGTCGTAGCGGCTGTCATCCCCGCCAAACTCGAGGATGTGGTCGCTGCCGATGTTGCTCGTCATAATAATGACGGTGTTGCAGAAATCGACGGTGCGGCCTTGGGAATCGGTGATTCGCCCATCGTCTAAGACCTGAAGCAGCACGTTGAAGATATCGGGATGGGCTTTTTCGACTTCATCAAACAAAATGACGGAATAGGGGCGGCGGCGGATGGCCTCAGAAAGCTGACCGCCTTCGTCATAACCCACATAGCCAGGGGGTGCGCCGATGAGCCGAGAAATGGCGTGTTTTTCCATGTACTCAGACATGTCAATTCGCACGATCGCATCTTCTGCGTCAAACAATAGCTCAGCGAGGGCGCGGGCGAGTTCCGTTTTGCCGACTCCTGTCGGGCCAAGGAAGAGGAAAGAACCAATGGGTCGTCCTAAGTCCTTCATTCCTGCCCTGGCGCGACGAATTGCGGCAGACACTGAGGCAACGGCCTCTTCTTGACCAATGACGCGCTGGTGTAGATAGGATTCTAGGGCAAGCAGTTTATGGCGCTCGGTTTCGAGCAGGCGCGTAACAGGGATGCCCACCCATTTGGCGACGACTTCGGCGATGTCGGCTTCTGTGACCTGTTCTCGCAGAAGGGTAGAGCCTTTTTCCTGCAGCTCTTGGAGTTGAATTTCCTGTTCTTCGAGTTCCCGCTGGAGTGCCTCCATGCGACCGTACTTGAGTTGAGCCGCCTTGTTGAGGTTGTACTCGCGCTCGGCCTGATCAATCTGAACTCGAAGCTGCGATTCTTCTTCCTTGAGGTGATTGATGCAGTCTAAAACCTGTTTTTCGCCCTGCCACTGCGTTTCGAGGGACTGTTTTTTGGGGCTTAGCTCCTTAATTTCTTGCACGACCCGCTCTAAGCGCTCTAGAGAAGACTGAAACGGTGCGCCCGTTCTTGCGCGGGGTGCCTCTTGTTCTAGAGACAGCTTTTCCATCTCAAGCTGCATGAGGCGACGCTCGATTACCTCTAGTTCCCCAGGTTTTGAGGTCATTTCCATTTTGAGCTTTGCGGCGGCTTCATCTACCAGATCGATCGCCTTATCGGGCAAAAAGCGATCAGTGATGTAGCGATTGGAGAGGACTGCTGCGGCTACCAGCGCTGAGTCTGTAATTTTGACGTTATGGTGAATCTCGTAGCGATCTTTAAGACCGCGCAAAATCGAAATGGTGTCTTCTACGTTGGGTTGGGCAATCAGCACCTGCTGAAAGCGACGTTCTAGGGCAGCATCTTTTTCAATATATTTGCGGAATTCATCAAGAGTGGTGGCTCCAATACAGCGCAGTTCGCCCCGTGCCAGCATGGGTTTAAGCAGGTTGCCTGCATCCATGTTGCCCTGGCTGGCTCCAGTGCCAACGACGGTATGCAGTTCGTCAATAAACAGCACAATCTGACCGTCGGAGTCCATCACTTCTTTAAGCACGGACTTGAGGCGGTCTTCAAACTCGCCCCTATATTTAGCCCCAGCAATGAGGCTACCCAAGTCTAGAGAAATGAGCTGACGGTTTTTGAGCGATTCTGGCACATCGCCTTTGACAATGCGCTGGGCGAGTCCTTCGGCGATCGCCGTTTTACCCACCCCAGGCTCCCCAATCAAGACGGGATTGTTTTTGGTTCGTCGAGACAGCACCTGAATGACGCGACGCACTTCTTCATCGCGTCCAATCACAGGGTCAAGTTTGCCTTCTTCGGCTTGGGCGGTGAGGTCGCGCCCATATTTTTCAAGGGCATTGTAGCGAGACTCAGAATCTTGATCGACAACTTTTTGAGTGCCGCGCATTTTCTGAATGGTTTCTTCGAGCAGGCCACCATCTAAGCCCATGCTTCGCAGCAGGTTTTTGCCCACGCGCTTATCTTCAGCGAAGGCGAGCAAAAAGTGATCGACCGAAATAAAGCGATCTCCCCGTTCTTCGCGTTCTGCATCGGCACGGTCTAACATCTGGTCGAGTCCACGGCCTAGGTAAATATTAGTGCCGTCTGTAGTGACGCTGGGCTGACGGCGCACAAAGTCGATCAGGCGCTTAAGGAGTGCGGCAGGATCTGCACCTGCTCGCTCGAAAAGGAGTGTGGTGGTTTCGTCTTCTTCGAGGAGGGCGATCGCGAGGTGTTCGACTTCGAGCTGCTGGTTGCGGTATTTGCGGGCTACGTCTTGTGATTTAACAATGGCTTCCCAAGCCTTATCGGTAAACTTGCCTGGGTCGGTCGGCTGCATGGGGCGTTAGGCTCAAGATAGACCATAAATAGTAAGGTCTAGTATAACAATCTATGCTTACCCAGCTAGGGGCTAGGGCAACTTGGGTCTAGGCTAAAATGTGAGCAGAGTTCAGGGTTCTGTGAGGAGCTATGCGACCAATTGAGCAACTGACGACAGAAGTTTTGGCTTTGCCCAGTGCATCAAGGTCGCTCTTGGCGGGAAAGCTGGTGGAGAGTTTGGAGCTTGACGCTGACGGAACCCTTCAGGCAACTTGGGTGACTGAAGCCAAAAGTCGCATAGATGAGGTGCGCAATGGTGCGGTAATGCCGATCCCAGGATGGCGAAGCGTTGGCTCAAGTAAAACCAATGTCGATAGCGCCATCAGTTGAATGCTGCTTGTTTGAGTAAATAGGCAAACAGCCCCTGTGGATAAAATATAAGCAGCACTGAGTCTGGTGAAATGACTGACTACTTTAATGACAGCCCGATAGAATCGCCGGAAGATGATCGCTATGGCATCACCCCATTTGCTCAGGCACTTGCTAAAAGCATTCTGAATATTAAAAAGCCTATTGGGACAACAATTGCACTGAACGGCCCGTGGGGGTCTGGTAAGAGCAGCGCAGTTAGTCTAATCCGAGGCGAACTTAAAAAAGTAGGTGAAGAAACTCTTGTCTTGACAGACTTCAAATGCTGGTGGTATCGAGGGGAAGAAGCTCTAGTACTTGCATTCTTTCAAAATCTCAATACAGTTCTACACAACAAACTTGGTGATAAGGTGAAGGGCCTTATTCCCAAACTAGGGCGCGGTTTACTTCAGGCCGGACCAGTGATAGGGCCAGCAGTCGCATTAGCAACAACAGGACCGTGGGGTGCCTTTGCATCTGGATCCGCTTCGTTTGCGAAGAATTTTTTCCCAGATGGTGAAACGCTTGAGAAAACTTTCCACAAACTCGCCAAAATACTGGAGCAGGATAACCGTCGTTTCCTCGTCATTATCGATGACATCGACCGCCTTAGTCCCGATGAAGCATTGGCAATTTTCCGGCTAGTGAACTCCGTAGGTCATTTGCCAAATGTTATGTATCTTCTGGTCTATGACCGGACACTTGCCGATAAGGCTGTTGCTGAGAGATATCCATCCGAAGGCCCTCACTTCCTTGAAAAAATTATTCAGGCCGGATTTGAGCTTCCTGCACCGCTTCAAATCGATCTAAACGCGTCTGTTCTGGCATGTATCGAGAGGGTCTGCGGAGTGATAGATGAGTCACAGATCCAACGCTTGATGAATAACTTCTACGATGTTGTCGTTCCTCACATCACGACACCTCGTCATGTGGCACGGTTTCAGAATGCTATTAGCGTGACTTGGCCAGCTATTGCTGGGGAGGTAAATCTTGCGGATTTTATCGCGCTCGAAACCCTTCGTCTATACGAGCCAAAGCTATTTCAATCAATACGTTCTAGTAAGACGAAAGTTTGCAGCTTGCCTCAACAGAGCGATTCGGATCAACGTGGTGATTCTCGCTTTGATTGCTTCCTTACTGATATAGATGAAAAACGTCTTGACGCTGCTAAGCTTGCCCTGCAACGTCTTTTTCCGCGCCTTGAATCAGTTCGCTATGCAAGTAATTTTATCGCTGGCTGGGATATTGAGCGCAGGGTTTGTGTCGAAAAGCATTTCGATACCTATTTCCGTCTTTCGTTGAGTGACGGAACGCTTTCTGCTGATCGTATTGCCAAGATTATTGCTTATGCAGATGATCGCGACTTCGTTCAATCATTGATGCGAGAGGCAGCAGGCGTGATCCGAAAAGATGATTCCTCTTTTGTACCCGTTTATCTTGATGCACTTATTACACATGCGCCGAAGATCGAAAAACAGAAGGTTGAATCGCTCGTCACTGCTTTATTTGAGATCCACGATGAGATTGATTTAGAGTGCGATAAGGGTCGAGGTTTCGAGATTGCAAACACGACTGTACGATTCCATTGGTTGATCCGTCGGTTGACCGCCGATCGTTTTTCTATTGAGGAGCGTACAAATATCTACCTCGCTGCAACGCAGACGTCTTCTCTTGGCTGGCTCATAGACTTCGTGAGATCTGCCATGGATGGTTATCAAAATCGTGAAAATGGCCCAAAATGCGAAGAAGATTGCCTGACGACAGAGACTGCTATCCTCACACTCATTGATCGAGCGTTGCACAGTATCCGAGCTGCGGCGGCAGATAGAAGTCTCCTTTTACATAAAGATCTCATGTAACTACTCAGGCTTAAAACAAGGAGTATTTTTCTAAGGATGCAGAGTAAGTCATATAAGGTATGCAAATCAAGGAAATAGGTAGCCGTAGTTGAGTAATAAAGAGCGCCCAATCACCCTGAGCCAAGAAGAGATCCGTGCTGTTTACGCACAGGGAGAAGAGGCCGTGGTGACATTGGTGACGAAGTTACTGGAGCGCCTTAGCAAATTGGAATCGCGGGTTGAAGACTTAGAAGGGCGATTCAGCAAAACAAGTCGCAATAGTAGCAAACCCCCATCTGGGGATGGGTTTGGCAAGCGAACCAAAAGTCTACGCATCAAAAGTGAAAAGCCATCTGGGGGTCAACCAGACCATCCA
>JAGVDA010000563.1 GCA_020058975.1 Thermosynechococcus sp. WC_1
ATTATATCCTAAAATTTCTTATGATTCATTAAAAAGTTCTTTATCTATAGCTCGATTAAAGGATCCTGCAGAAACTAAAATTCTTGACGTTTCTTATAAGTCTAGTTCTTCTCAGGAAGCTACACAAGTCATTAATCTTGTCTCTCAAACCTATATAAGATATAGCCTTAAGGAGCGGCAAACGAACTTACGACGTGCAATTCAATTTCTTGATTCTCAACGTCCAAAAGTTGAAAATCAGGTTCGGACATTAGAATTAGCCTTACAAAATTTTCGTGAAAAAAATCAGTTAATTGATCCAAGTATTTTAGGAGCTCAGATTAGTAATCAGGTTGGTAGTACTCAACAGCAGCAGCTTGAAACGCAAGTTGAGTTGGCCAGAACAAAGCAGTTATATCGTTCCTTAGAGCAACAGCTTCAATTGCAACCAAAAGGAGCTGAGGCTGCCTCAGTATTGAGTGAAGCTCCTGAATATCAACTATTAGTTAAACAGCTACAAGAGCTTGATGTTGAGCTACAAACTCAATCTGCTGAACTAGCCCAAGACCATCCTAAGATAGTTTCACTTAAGGAAAAAAGAGAAAAACTATTACCTTTACTTCAGCAAAAGGCGAATGCTGTACTGGGTAGCCAATTATCTCAGAGTATTCCGGATGCAAAGTCTTTGCCCTATCAAAATTCTCTTCGTCAAGACCTTAGTAAACAGTTTGTTGCAACTGCTATTCAGGTACAGGTACTAGAAGCTAAGTTAAGTGGGTTGGCCTCTGCACGCCAAGTCTTAGCACGCCAATCTGAACAGTTTCCTATCATATCTCGTCAATATGAAAATCTCCAAAGACAGTTAAAAGTCTCAACTGAACAATTGAGTAAGTTTTTGCAAAAAAGAGAAGACTTAATGATTAGTGCTGCGCGTCAGGAAGTTCCTTGGGAACTCATCGCAGCACCTACAGTAAAAGAGATTCCATCCTCTAGCTTAATTCAAAATTTATCATTAGGATTAATTTTAGGATTAATTTTAGGATCTGGGGTTGCATTACTTCTCGAGAGAATGAATAACGTCATACATTCTCTTGGTGACTTGCGTGATGAAATCAAGATCCCTATTTTAGGGATGATTCCAAAGAATGAAGATAATAAAGACTCTATACTTAACACTAAAGTATCAGTTAATGATGATGAAATAAATCTTTCGCCACAGGATGGGGGTAATCTTGTTCAAAAATCATATTATCAATTCTCTCCATTTTTAGAAGCGTTTCGTGCACTTAATTCACAAGTTCGTCTTCTTAGGCCAGATTCACCGATTCAATCACTCGTTATTAGTTCATCTTTGCCTGATGAAGGCAAATCGACAATTGCGATTCACTTGGCTCAGGCTGCTGCTGTCATGGGTCAAAAGGTTTTGTACGTTGATGCTGATTTCAGAAAACCCAGTTTACAAGATTTGGTGAGCGATCAGAATGAACTGACTTCAAATAATGGTCTTGCAAATATAATTATGGGTAGTGCCCAACTGCTAGATACAGTTCAAGCGGTTGTTGGAAATGAGAATTTATATATTCTTTCCAAAGGCTCCATTGCATCGGATCCTAGCAGTCTTTTAAGCTCAAAAAGAATGGCAGACGTTATGATGGAATGTCAGCTTCATTTTGATCTTGTAATTTACGACTCTGTCCCACTAATTTTTGCTGACCCCTTGCTATTGATTCCACAGACAGATGGATTGCTAATGGTAACTAGACTTGGCAGAATTAATCGTGAAATATTACAAAGATCTTTGAGAATGCTAGAGGTATCTAATGTTGCTGTTTTAGGTTTAGTTGTTAATATGGCTGATCAGGATAAATCTTTGACAGGCTCTTATAAATTGATTTAAAAAATTAAGAGATTATCAACGATGTACAATCCTTTTGGGTTCTTCTTTGGCGGTGCAGAAAAGGCGATCGCCTGAGTTGCAAAGGACATATGGATTAGCTTGGACGATATCGAATAAAACAATAATAAAAAACCCGCTGCTAGAGCGGGTTTGGTGGACATCATCGGATGTCATTGAGTTGTCTAATAGTGGAGCTGACGGGAGTCGAACCCGTGTCCGCCCTAGTTATTAGCTCCCCATTCGTTCACAGGCTTAGCTCTTAAACCCTAAGAGCAAGGATCGTCAATTATCCCAGACGATAGGATTCTCTAGTATTGTCTTAGCTAACGATCTAAATAGAGATAAATCGTTAGAGCAATCCGTTGGGGGTTAAATCTTTAATTTTTAACGGAGTCAAACTAAAGATGCTCAAAAACCGGAAAGGTTTTTAGGCAGTAGCTAGTACTGTCTTACGAGCGAAAGGAACGATGTTGTTCGCATTTACGTTTTGTTTGAGTCATTGATTTACGAGAGGTAACTCACTCTCGGCCTGAATCACGAGGCTACGTTCACTAAAACGTCGAAGCCGGGACAGCCCCATGTGTTTCTACTAGCTATTATAGTACGCCGGACATACTGGATGACAAAATTGAGAAATCTACCGCAGTTTTATCGGTAAATTGTCATCGGTCGGCATGTTGACTAAGACAATACTGTTAAGACCTGCTGATGTTGCTTTGCCTGCTGCATCAGGGTTTGGCGCTGCATTTCCGTCAGCGATGGGCTAGCTTTGTAAGCTTTCCTCCACTGCTCTACCATGACCGAAACATCTTCTGGAAGATGGGCTAAATCCCAGCCTGGACAGTTAATTTCTTCCATCAGGCGCTGTACTTTAGGATCATAGCTAATGCCAAAGCAGCGACAACCTTCCGCTGCCGCCATAATGAGGCCGTGCAAGCGCATCGCAATGACCATTTCTACTCCCTGAAACATGCCCTTGAGCTGACGTGGATCTGTGAGCTGCACGAGGTGGCTGACTTTGGGGAGTTGAGCATGGAGGGTTTGGGCAATTTCTAAATCTTGGCTTTTCTGAAACGGAATTAATACGATATGGGCATTCGTCTGCGCGTGAAAAATTTCTAACGCTTGAGCAATTTTGCTCAGCCGTTCGGGTGGGAGCAGCGGATGGGAACGCAGCACTACCGCAATGCGAGGCGAGGGCAAACCCTCTAGAGCATTAATCGTTGTAGCCTCCAATGCCCAAACGGGGTCGGGGGCAACCATCGCAGTTTGTCGCCAGCGATGAACCCAATCGGCAGAACCCGGATCTCTAACGCTAATGGCGCTACAGCCTTGAAACGCCTGTTTTGCAATCCACTGGGTTTGAGGGCGCTGAAGGGGGCCAATGCCCTGCGCCCAGGCGATCGTTTTTAAGCCCAAAAGCCGCGCCGTGAGCATTAAGCCGCAGTAATACCAAGGACTAAGGGCGCTGGTACTGTCTTGAATGAGACTGCCCCCACCCCAAATAAAGGCTTGAGAATTGCGCAGAAGCTTGAACACTGCGAGGAGGTTATTGCGATCGCAGGCCATCACTCCATGCAAAGCCTGCGTATCGGCAGGGTTGCCCGATAACACCACAGGCGAAATATCTTTAGGCAAAAACTGAAGCAGCGTAGCTAATAGCGCCTCATCGCCTCCATTCCCGTAGCCGTAATATCCGCACAGAACGACCTGCATACTGTTTTAACTCACACAACCTCAATGCAATATACAGCGTCTGCCGCTGCATCAGACTGCTGCCAACACTGCGATCGCACTTCCCACCCGCGCATTTTCTCTTTCTCACCCAAAATAGGGCGCTCTAAGCCATCAACAAAATGAGCTGGTTTTAACGGCAACGTAGATGAAAGCATTGCGTCCGCAGGCTGACCGCAGGCTTCATAGCAGCGCACAATCCAATCTTCTGGGGAGTCTTCAGATTGTTTGAGCGCCATCAAAACGAGGTTATCGGCAAAGTTAGACAGAAAACTATGGGCTGCGATCTTTTTGTCAGATTCATAATGTGGGTGCGCTAAAGTTTGCGCAATTAAAGGGCGATTGAGTTCGTAGCCTTTTTGGTGGGTTTTAGCCTGTTCCCAACTGCCAGCGTGAGGATAGAGGGCGTAAGTGAAAGAGTGGAAACCGCGATCGCACTTTTCATCAGGCCAGGTCGGGCTTCTCAATAGTGTTAGTCGTAGGCAGTTGGGCTGGGCATCATAGCCGTACTTACAGTCATTGAGCAGACTAACGCCGTAGGGTTCTTCGCCCGATGGGGTCAGGTCAGCCCAGTGAAGCGCGGGGACTTCCCATTTTGCTTTTTGATGCTCTGTCAGGGGTTGCGGATTAGGGAGTGTAGGCCGCTCAATGGCTGCACAGGGCGTTTCATAGGTGGCGTAGTCTGCCGAGACGCCCAGCGGAAAGGCAGCTTTGACAAGGACGTGGGTTTCTTGCCAATCAACCTGAGTGTCAATGTTAAGAACAGGCGAATGCAGCGCCAAACGATAGGTGTGAATGAAGGTTGAGTTGCGCCAGCGGCGCTTTACTTCGATACATTGCTCAACTTTGCCATTGATGAGATCGGGTATGGCAATGGACTGAATCTCAGCCGATTCCAAAAGATGTTGAGCATAGTTAGGATCAATGTTCCAAGCATCCCAATACTGCCCCTGATCTTGAAAAAACTGAAGCGTATTCCCTTGACCTGCCAACACGCTTCGTTGGGCTGCATAATCCCAGACTGAGGCTATGTTTCCTGTGTTCTCACAAATTTCGACGCGCAGATGTCCGTTGTCTAAGACCCATTTCTCTGGCAAAGCAGTGGCTGTCGGTAAAGCCTTTGAGACATACCAAAGTACGCGATAGCCAATAGAGGGGACGTCGTTTACCCAAATGCTAAGGGTCTGGCTTTGAGGATTGTACTGAGTTTGCAAAAGGCCGCCGGCGCTGTCTAAAACGATGCCGTTGCTGGGGGCTTGCCAGTCAACCACGTCAGATCGCTCCCAGTTGAGGGAGTTATAAACTACGATCGCAATTGCATCTGGTGCGGGTGGTTTCGGGAGGTGGATTTGAGCGGCGATCGCCTCCAATGCCTTCTCCCTCAATCTCAATGCCGTCTCTTGCGCTAGTTCCCATTCTAAATTGGCATCCACAAACACTTCTGGAATTGAGGATCCAGGCAGGATGTCGTGGAACTGGTTGAACAAAACCTTTTTCCAAGCGATTTCGAGTTCGGCTTTAGGATAGAGGGCATTTGTGGTGAGGGTGGCGATCGCCGAAAACATTTCCGCTTCAGTCAGCCAATGCTCACAGCGACGGTTATAGCGCTTTTGGTCGGCATGGGAGGTATAGCAGCCCCGATGAAATTCTAGATACAGTTCGTCTGTCCAGATGGGCACATCCTGAAGCGTATCTTCGACCTGCTGGCAGAACGACGTCATCGTGCTGGACTTAAGCTGCGGAAATAGGGGCGACTGCTGCCACTTACGCGCCACTTCTAGCATGTCTCGCGTCGGCCCCCCGCCGTGATCGCCTACGCCAGGAAGCCAAAAGCTTTCTTGTAGGCCAGTCTTAGCTTCCCAGTCTTTGGCATAGCTGCTCATTTTGATCGGATCGATAGATTCCCCAATGGATGGGGTCATGACGCTGAAAATGCGGGTACCGTCAGGGGCTTGCCACCAAAATACTTCATGAGGGAACTGGGTGGTATCGTTCCAGCGCAGCTTTTGGGTCAAAAAGTAGTCCACGCCGCCCTGTTTGAGGATTTGAGGCAGTTGGTTACAAAATCCAAAGCTATCGGGCAGCCATGCCACGCGGCTGATATGTCCAAAGCGTTGCTGGGTGTAGCGCTGACCGTAAAGCACCTGCCGCACTAAAGATTCACCGCTAATTAAATTCAGCTCTGGCTCTACCCACATGCCTGCTGCAACTTCCCAACGGCATTCAGCAACGCGCTGCTGGATTTGCCCAAATATATCGGGGCGATGTTGCTCAATCCACTCGTAGAGGGCAGGGGTGGAATGACAAAAATTTAATTCATCAAAATCTTTTTGGAGATTTAGCGCAGATTGAAATGTGCGTTCGGCAGCTTTCCAGGTTTCTGCCACAGGCCACAACCAAGCGAGATCTAAGTGGGCATGACCAATCCAGTTAATTTGCCGCTGCTTTATCCACTGCGCGAAGGGGGTGAGTTGATAGCGTAGATTTGTAAGACCTTGATTAAAGGCGATCACATCCTTAACCTTTTCCCACGAAAGATCCCCAATGGCAGCGGCTATTGCATCGAAAGCATTGGCACGGAAGGAGTTCGCGTAAGTTTGCAGCACTGCCAGTTCATCGGCGACCATGCCTGGATCAATGAGTTTGCCAATGGTCGGCTCACAGAGAAACTGTGATCGCACCAACGCTCCCGCATCGTGGGCAGGGCTGACCAGCCGGATGGCGATCGCCACAGATTCTCCTGGAACCAACGCCTTCGTTAAAACAACCCGCGCTGAGGTGTCAAACAGATCGCCCTGCTGCACCAACACACCATTGACGTAGACATCGGCCTGTTCCGCCCACCACGTCATCGCTAACCTTGCCGTAAAACCAACCAGTGGATAATCTGCCAAAGCCTTTGGCAGTTCGATCACTTGCCCCAGCCAAAGCACCTGCCGCTTCGCAGGCCAAGCGATATGCTGGCGATCATTGAGGGTAACGGGCTGCCAGCTTGCCCATTGACAAGAATCGGACTGGACTGCCACCGCCGCATCCTCAAAACTCATGCGCCAGTTAGCTTGGCGATCGCACTGAGTAAGCTCACGCAGACGGGCGATCGCAAGGTTTATAGTTTGATCCCCGTGGGGGATAGGGGTGGCAGAATTGCCCATGGTAATCCCTAGGTTTTGTCGAAGCTTCTCATCAACAGTACCAAAAACCCTGATAAACTGTGGTTTGGTATATGTTGTTGGAGAACACAACTGTCATGGAAGTCGGTCAAAAAGTTCGCGTCTGCCGCATCCGCGATCGCGTGAATGGCGATATTGCTCAAAAGCTCGGTCAGGTCGGCACCATTCATGGCTATAAAATGACCGATGGCAGCGGCGTGGGCGTTCGCGTTACATTTGAAGACCGTTTCCAAACTTGGTTTTTTGAAGATGAACTTGAGCCAGTGCAATAGGCACTGAAATTATGGCTTTTATTCTCACGTTTTTAGGCAAAGGCGGCACCGGACGAACTACAGCAGCGATCGCAGCCGCGAAGGCGCTCTCGGGTCAAGGTTCTCGGGTGCTGCTTTTGGGGCATGAGGCAGAACTAGGTCTAGGGCTGTTGCTCAACGAAACGGGCTTAAACACCCAGCCCCGAGAAATTGCGCCAAAGTTCTCGGTTGCCATTCTCTCGGCCTCAGTGCTGCTAGAGAACAGTTGGGATCAAGTTAAGCAACTCGAAGCCCAGTACCTGCGCACCCCATTTTTCAAGAATGTGTTTGGTCAAGAGCTGGGCGTTTTGCCTGGGCTAGATTCTGCCCTAGCGCTGTATTCGCTCAAAAACTTTGACAGCAGCGGTCTTTATGACGTAATTATCTATGACGGCTATAGCAGCGCTGCAACCCTTCGTATGTTTGCCATGCCAGAGGTTTTAAGCTGGTATTTGCGGCGATTCCGTCAGGTTTTTGTAGAGTCTGATCTCGGTAAGGCTGTCACGCCGTTTTTACAGCCCCTAGCCGCTACAGTTTTAAACAACGCAGACTGGACAAGCGGCAATTTTTCTCAGCCATTTTCAATGGCGGATGGTGAATTGGGCGAAGGGATGAGGGCGATCGCAGACCCTAGCCGAGTTGCGGCTTACCTTATCACCACAGAAGACCCTGTCGCCATTAAGACCGCCGAATACTTGTGGGGCAGCGCCCAGCAAGCCAATCTCACCGTGGGCGGCGTACTGGTCAACCAATCAGCGGTACTGAGTGATGTAGAGCAGTGTTTTGCGCCATTATCGGTTCATTCTCTGCCCAGCCGCACTGAAGATAGCTGGCAGCCTTTAACCCAGTATTTGCCAAACTTTCAGCAAGAGGCCATCAAGGCACCTAAACCGATGACGGTAGACGTTGCCCAGCGTCAGGTAAAGCTCTTTCTGCCAGGGTTTGCCAAAAATCAGGTGCAGTTAACCCAATCTGGCCCAGAACTGACCATTGCCGCTGGCGATCAGCGCCGTAATTTGTTTTTGCCGAATGAACTGAAGGGACAAAAGGTAACGGGCGCTAAGTTCCAAGACGGGTATCTGATCATTTCGCTTTAACGTGAGTTCGACGCTAGAAAATAGCTTGTGGAAGTGCAGCTAGCCCTTTATCGTTGAGGTTCAAAGCAGGCTTCTTAGGATGATAGGAATAAGC
>JAGVDA010000371.1 GCA_020058975.1 Thermosynechococcus sp. WC_1
CTTATTCTAGACGAAGCCACTTCGGCTATCGATAACGAGACCGAGGCCGCTATTCAAAAATCTTTAACAAAAGTGACACTTGAACGCACAACAATAATTATCGCCCATAGGCTATCGACCATAGTTCAAGCAGATCGAATTTATGTTCTTAATAACGGCAGCGTCGCTGAATTCGGCAATCATGAAGATCTTCTCAAAAATAAAAATCTGTACTATCACTTCTGGAATGTTCAAACGGGACAGCGAGAATGAGAACAGTGATAAATCAGAAGTTGACGTAGTCTTTGTCTGTCATACAATAGAATTGGTCAACTTTAGATATCAGTATGTCTCTCACCCTCAAAGAGAAAAAAGCTGAATTTTATGCAGCGGCTGAGCGAATGCCACCCACTGCCGCCAGCATTCTGATGCCAATCATGGCTGAAGTGCTTGAGAAAGAAGGAGAAACGGCAATTTTTCTGTCACGAGCAATACGAGCATTGATTGAGCTTGCAGGGCAGGCCAACCTTTCTGAAGCCGTAGCCGCTGCCTCTGACTACGATCTATTGCTGAAAGTGTTGCAGCAACCAGAAGTAACGCCGTTTCTGGTGTCTAAAGATCCCCTCGCCAAGGCAAAACTGCGAGGAATTTTGGCGAAGCAGCAGCTTTTAGAAGCAGAAGGCGGCGCTCTCTCCTCCGATGAAACCGCAAAGCTCTTGGGCATTAGTCGAGAAGCCGTCAATAAGCGACGGCAACAGGGAAAACTAATTGGTCTTCCCGCAGGCAGAGCCTACCGCTATCCCGTGTGGCAGTTTCAGAAAAGTCAAACGCTGAAAGGAATTGAGACCGTTCTCAAAAGCTTTCAGGTCAAAGATCCTTGGATGCAGACGGCTTGGATGCTTGGCTCTAATGTGAGGCTAGGGCAGCGCCCTTTAGATGCACTGCGTTCTGGACAAATTGAGCCAGTCAAACAGGCAGCTTTACTTTACGGAGAACAGGGCGCATAACTCAACTCTCTCCCCAAGATGTCGCTCAATCCTTATCCGATGACTGTCAGTCGGTCTTTTACTCCCTATAAAACAAGGTATTTCTATATCCAATAGCTTAAAAGTATCCGATGACCGTTACTCCTCATCCCGAACCGCCCAAGAATCTCTCCTCGCAAACACTCTCGCTCATTCAGCTTCAACAACCCTGGTATCGCATTCATCAAAGTCGCCACGAGCCGCTTCATTTTGGAAACTCAGGCTACAGGTTCGACGCACCCCAGCAAGAATATTGCGTGATGTATGTAGCGCAGAATCGAGAGGGTGCTTTTATTGAGACCTTTGGAGCCAATACAGGTATTCGCATTATTTCAAATGATGAATTGATTCTGCGAAGCATAAGCTGTCTTCAAAATCCTCGTCCGCTCAATTTAGTCGATTTAACTGGAGCAGGACTTGCCAAGATTGGAGCTGATAACAGGCTGTGTGATGGCGACCATAAATTAGCACAACGATGGGCTTTAGCTTTTTGGCAACACCCCATACAGGTAGACGGAATTTACTATCGGGCACGTCACGATCCATCTCAATATTGCGCCGCTATTTTTGACCGCGCAGTGGAGGGTTGGCATATTACTCAAACCCTGCGCTGCGCCAGTCAAGAATTTAGAGGAACCTTAGCGAACATTCTTGATTGTTATGAATTTGGATTGATTGAATGAGGCTATACACGCTTACACGTTATGGCTAGAGCCAAGATTTTATCTAGCCCCAAAAGAAAATGAGGCAACCTGGATTTCAGCAAAGAAAGTTTACCTTGTGATCCCATTCAGTGATAATTTGATAAGTGGCGATTTGATGCAATGCGCCTTAACGTAAAGCGCCGTAAGTTACAGCATTGTAGGTCATCACAACATAGGCTTGAGCATGGTCACCACCACAGAGAAGACAAAAGTCGGTCGAATTACGCAAATTATCGGTCCCGTCTTGGACGCCGAGTTTCCCAGTGGCAAAATGCCGCGAATTTATAACGCCTTAAAAATTGAAGGCAAAAACTCCGCAGGTCAAACCGTTTCGGTCACTTGTGAAGTTCAGCAGCTCTTAGGCGGCAACCAGGTTCGTGCCGTTGCGATGAGCGCAACAGATGGATTGGTTCGCGGCATGGACGTGGTAGACACGGGTGCCCCGATTTCAGTTCCTGTGGGCAAAACAACCCTAGGTCGAATCTTCAACGTCCTCGGTGAACCCGTAGACAACAAGGGTCCCGTTGGGAATGAAGAAACCTTTCCCATTCACCGTGCAGCACCTAAGCTCACCGAGCTTGAAACCAAACCTTCAGTCTTTGAAACAGGCATCAAGGTCGTTGACCTGCTGACCCCCTACCGTCGTGGTGGAAAAATTGGCCTGTTTGGCGGTGCTGGCGTGGGAAAAACCGTCATTATGATGGAATTGATCAACAACATCGCAACCAACCACGGTGGCGTATCTGTGTTTGCTGGCGTGGGTGAACGCACCCGTGAAGGGAATGACCTTTACAACGAAATGATGGAATCTGGCGTTATCAATAAAGATAACCTCAACGAGTCCAAAATCGCCTTGGTTTATGGTCAGATGAACGAACCCCCCGGAGCTAGAATGCGGGTGGGCTTGACCGGACTCACGATGGCTGAATATTTCCGAGATGTGAACAAGCAGGACGTTTTGCTGTTTGTAGACAACATCTTCCGATTTGTGCAAGCGGGTTCTGAAGTGTCTGCACTTCTCGGTCGGATGCCTTCTGCGGTGGGTTATCAGCCGACCCTGGGCACCGACATGGGCGACCTTCAAGAGCGTATTACCTCTACCCTAGAAGGCTCCATTACCTCTATTCAGGCGGTATACGTCCCTGCGGATGACTTGACTGACCCTGCACCTGCAACCACCTTTGCTCACTTGGATGGTACTACCGTACTTTCCCGTAACTTGGCGGCGAAAGGCATTTACCCCGCTGTGGATCCTTTGGATTCTGCGTCTACCATGCTTCAGCCTTCGATTGTGGGCGAAGAGCATTATGCAACCGCTCGTGCGGTGCAGTCTACGCTTCAGCGCTATAAAGAGCTGCAAGATATCATTGCGATTCTGGGTCTGGACGAACTGTCTGAAGATGATCGTACCGTCGTCGCACGCGCCCGTAAAATTGAGCGTTTCTTGTCACAGCCTTTCTTTGTGGCTGAAGTGTTCACGGGTTCTCCTGGGAAGTATGTGTCTCTAGAGAAGACGATCGCAGGCTTCAAGAAGATCTTGTCTGGCGACCTCGATGATTTGCCAGAGCAGGCGTTCTACCTGGTGGGCGACATTGATGAGGCGATCGCCAAGGGTGAGAAGCTCAAAGCGGAAAGTAAGTAAGAGACACCCCATAGGAGAACCCCATGACCTTAACCGTTCGGGTGATTGCACCGGATAAGACCGTCTGGGATGCCCCCGCAGAAGAAGTCATTCTGCCCAGCACCACAGGCCAACTTGGCATTTTGACAGGCCACGCCCCCTTACTCTCTGCTCTAGAGCCTGGAGTGTTGCGGGTACGCGAAAGCAAAGGCTGGCAGTCGATCGCCTTAAGTGGCGGTTTTGCTGAAGTAGATGCCAACGAAGTGACGATTCTGGTCAATGGAGCCGAACGCGGTGACACCATTGATCGAGAAGAAGCACGAACCGCCCTTGATGCGGCTCAAGCTCGGTTGACGAAGGCTGACCAAGGTGGTGATCGCCAAGAGCGCTACCAGGCGGTTCAGGAATTCAAACGCGCCCGTGCGCGTTTGCAGGCCGCTGGCGAAATCGTCCAAATCTAGTTTTACGCTAGTTTTTTAAAAAACCCTGCTGAACTTCAGCAGGGTTTTTTTACCGTGAACACTCGCTAGGCAGCAAGGCTGAAGTTTAGCGGAGAAGGTTTAGCAATGCCATACCCTTGGGCATAGTCAACACCAAACCCGCGCAGCTTTTCTAAAATCGAGTCATTTTCGACAAATTCGGCGATGGTCTGCATCCCAATCTCATGCCCAATCCGGTTCATGCACTCGACAAGGGCGCTATCCACAGAATCATTCATAATATTTTTGATAAAGCTGCCGTCAATCTTCACATAGTCAACCGGAAGATTTTTGAGATAGGCAAAAGAACTCATGCCGCTGCCAAAATCATCTAAGGCAAAAGAGCAGCCCATGTCCTTAATTGCTTCAATCAGGTGAGCGGCCTTGCTGAGATTGGCGATCGCCGCTGTCTCTGTAATTTCAAAACAGATCGTCTCAGGCGAGATTTTATGCGCCCTAAACTGCTCCTTTAAAAACACCAGAAACTGATCATCGCTCACACTCACACCAGACAAATTGATGGCATACACACAGTTTGAGTCCTGAGATTCTGTCAACTTATTTTGGGCAAAGGACTGATAGCCGGCAAAAAAATGGCTAACCACCCATCGATCAATCGAAATCATCAGTCCATAGCGCTCTGCTGCCGGAATAAACGCCATAGGCGCAATCACTTCACCCGTCTGTAACACCATCCGGAGCAGTAGTTCATAGTGAGTTTTAGCACCAGAGCTTCGGTCAATGGGTATAATCTTCTGCTGATATAGACAGAAGCGCTTGTCCTCAAGGGCTTTTGTAATGTGAGCAATCCAGCGGCGTTCTCCTCGCTGTTGCACCAGATCGGAATCATCCGCCTGATAGAGAAGAATACGGTTGCGCCCCCGCTCTTTTGCGGCATAGCAAGCAGCATCCGCCGCGCCCAAAATAGAGTTAAGGTCACGGCTCTGGGCATTAATAGAAACCAACCCAATGCTGGCTCCAATGCTAAAGGTGTTGCTTTGCCACACAAACCGGAAGCCCTGAACCATCGTCAGCAGTTCGTCTGTCATGCTGTTGGCATTAATGGGGTCGCAGTTGTGCAGAATAATGCCAAACTCATCGCCACCAATACGAGCGAGGGTATCCGTTGTGCGCAGTCTTCGCCGCAGCAGTACCGAAAGCTGACGCAGTAGCTCATCGCCAGCAACATGACCACAGGTATCATTTACAATTTTGAACTGGTCAAGGTCGAGATAGCATAACGTATGCTGCTGTCCGGTTTCTTGGGCGCTGGCGATTGCCTCTGACAGCCGCTGCTCAAATTCTCTCCGGTTTACTAAACCGGTTAAAAAATCATGACTGGCCTGCCACGACAGCTTTCGCGCTAGGGCATAATGCTGCGTCATGTCTCGAAAAACTAGCACGATGCCAATCGTCTGGTTGTTGCGATCGCAAACAGGCGCAGCCGTCCCATCTACAGCATACTCAGCTCTATCCTGCGCAATAATTGTGCTGGGATGGTCAAGCCTTACGGCTTTGCCAGTATTTATAACGGCCGCTAGCACATTTGCAATAGCCGATAGCGGTGAAAGTGCCTTTATGACGCAAAAAACTTCTGCAAGAGGCTGACCCTTTACCTGTTCTAAACGCCATCCCGTAATCTGCTCAGCGATTGGGTTTAGATATTGGATAACTCCAGTCACATCGGTGGTAATCACCGCATCGCCCATAGACCGAATTACATTAGCCGCCAGCTCTTTGTCCTGAAACATTCTCTGCTCCATAGGTTTAGTTATCCCGCAGTCGTCACCAGCTTCTGAGCATAAAGGGCTGCCCCAATGAGTCCAACATCAAGATTGGTAATGAGCGATATGCTGATTTTCTCAAGGAGTGATCGCATTCGTCCCTTGTCTAAAAAGTTCTCGGTAAAGATACCATCTTGAAGCTTCGACGAATTTTTTGCACCTACTCCGCCAGCCAGATATAAACCACCATAAGGTAAGCTTTTAAGCGCTAAATTGCCAGCTTCTGCACCATAGGCCGCAACAAAGAGTTCGAGGGTCTTAGTACAGAGAATATCGCTGTTTGCTAAGGCATTGGCAGCAATCACCTCAGACGGATCTTTTTGCTCAAACTGCGCTTCTACAGCATCAGAAGCCACGGCAAACCCAGCGCTGCGTAAATACTCATAAATGTTGTAAATGCCTTGACCAGAAACCACCCGCTCTACGGAGACGCGACCGTGACGCGATCGCAGAAAAGTCATTAGCCCTACTTCTAAGTCAGTGCGTGGCGCAAAGTCAGCATGTCCTCCTTCGGTGGCCTGTACCGCGTAGTCACTGCCTTGCCAGACCAGCAGCGCCTCACCCAAGCCAGTGCCTGCACCCAGCACCGCAATAGGAGCCTGAGCAACTTTAGGCTGATCTTGCAACACCACCACATCCTCTGGCTGAAGGGCTAAAATGCCGTAGCCGACCGCAGCAAAATCATTGATGAGACGAATTTGGGCAATCCCTAGCTCAGTTTCCATCTGCCGCGCGTCGAGATGCCAAGAAAGATTGGTGACGAGAGATTGGTCATTGTGGACAGGGCCGGCGATCGCAAAGCAAGCTGCGGCGATGGGTTCGCTATTCTTAGCCTCGCTCAAAAACTGTTTCACAATCGGATTCAGGTGTTCAAAATTACCGCTCGGGTAGCTCTTCTCATGGAGCGTCACTAGCCCTGTGGACGTTAATTTGCTTAAGCGCAATAAAGTTTTGGTTCCACCAATGTCTCCGGCCAGTAGCTGCGTCATGCCCCAATCGCTCCCTGCAAAGATTCTGTGCTGATTATGCCCGATTTATGGGTTTCTAACCTTGAGTCATCATAGGCAGATATGCTAGGAAAAGATCGGCCTTTTGTTAATCTCATTGTGCGCTCCTCTAGCAATATGGATGCTCCAAACCTACACCCCAAAAATAAAGCTTCTGTCCCTTTCGATGACCAGCCTTTCACCTCTGCGATGCGAATCTTTGGTGGCGTGACCTGGGGCACCATTACAACCCTCGGAATCGCCGTCATTTTAATCTTAATTCCGCAGGTTCCTCGCCCTTGGCTCTGGGGTATTATCCCAAGCTGGGTTGGGTTGATTGGCTTAGGGATTGTCTTGCAGTGGTCTGTTGCGCGTGGTGTGTGCCCCAAGTGTGGACATCCCATGATGGTTCCTCCCACAGGCAAACGCTGTCCTCAATGTCGCGCTTATCTCAAGGCTGTAGACCGCACGATTGTTAAAATTGCGTAGTCTTCTGTCTGCCTGCCCCTAAATTATCGACGATGAGGTTTGGTAACGCCTCTAAAAGGCTGATTTTTGGCATCGAATTGATCGCAGGCTTGGTTATAAAGCTGCTCATTTGCTTTAGCTGAAGTCCAAAGATCGACAACCACGTTAGGGTAGCTCACGCCAAGCTGAATGCCGTAGAGCTTTTGCTCTAGCGGAGTCAGTTTCCAGGGGGTATGAATTTGTTCACCCGGAATGCTTGCCAGCTCCGGCAGCCAATGTCTGACGTACTCGCCTTTTGGGTCATAGTCTTTAGACTGCTTGAGGATATTAAAAAACCGAAAGCCACGGGCATCATTCCCGACCCCAGCGGTATAGTTCCAGTTGCCCCAATTGCTGCATACGTCATAGTCAATCAGCTTAGATTCAAACCATTCTGCGCCCATCTGCCAGTGGATGCCTAAGTTTTTGGTCAAAAAACTGGCAACGTTTTGCCGCCCACGATTTGACATAAAGCCTGTGGTCAATAGCTCCTGCATACTGGCATCCACCAGCGGGTAGCCCGTTTTACCGTTACGCCACAGCTCGAACCTTGCCCAGTCTTCTTTCCAGGGCAGCTTTAGACCGCGTAGCCCAGAGGAGCGGAACAGGCGATCGCCATGTTTTGCACTAATCCATCGAAAATAGTCGCGCCATAGCAGCTCAAAAATAAGCCAGTAGGTCGAGTCATTCTTGACCCGTTCTGCCTCGTACTGCGCCACCTGATCATGGACATAGCGAGGTGAAAGACAGCCCAGCGCCAGCCACGGTGATAGCTTTGAGGAATCATCAGGATCTAGCATCCCGTTGCGCGTTTGTTTGTACACCCGCAGACGGTCTTTCTCCCAAATGTAGGTTTGCAGCCGCTTCAAGCCTTCTGCTTCACCGCCTCTAAAGGTCTGTACTGCACGCGGGTCAGTTGCCACATCTTCTAAGCCAAGCTGCGCTAACGTGGGGCAGTCTCCGCAGTTAAGATCAGGCGGCAGCGGCGGAAATTGCGTCGGTGTAGGGAGGGGTTGGGCAACCTTGACCTCTGCTTCAACGCGCTTGCGAAACTGCGTAAAAATTTCTGGAATCTGCGCCACAGCAAAAGGCAGTTCATCCGGCTCATGGAGTGTCGCACCCCAAAACGACTGATGGCGAATCCCCAATGCATCAAGACGCTGCTGAAGTGCGGCTTCAACCGAAACTTCTTCGGAGGTGACTTCTTTATGAAAATACACCGCTTCACAGCCTAACGCCTGCGCTAGCTCTGGCACGATGAGTTCTGGCTGACCGATGCGGATCATGAGATTGCTTCGGTGCGATCTCAGTGACTCCCGCAAAGCCATCACGCTCTCCCGCAAAAACTGGGCGCGAAATGCTCCGGTTTTCTCAAACCCGAAAGACGTTTGCCCAAACTGGCGAAGATCAAAACAGTAAACAGCAATAGGCTCAAATTGATGTTGAAAAGCCGTATGCAGCGGTGCATGATCATGCAGCCGCAAATCGTTGCGAAACCAAACCAAAACACGCATCACTATTTCCTGACTTCAGTCCTAAACACTATCTTTGAACTGAAACCTGTGGATGCTTTACGAATCGCCTTCTCCATTACGGTTGAGGAGCTGGTCAAGGATGCGACGATTTTCAGTTTGGAGTCCTCTAACTTCGCCTTGAATCTCTCGAATTTCACCCAGAACGGCGTTAAAGTTCTGTTGGTGCATGTCCAATGCCTGTTGATGCAGCTCGGCAATGCTACTGAGACGATTAATACCCTCAGTATTCCGCTCAGACACATCAGCAAGGGTATTTATAGACCCTACAAGCCTATCCAGCATTTCATCCGTCCATCGTTCAGTCGTCATTGTGGTTTTGTTTCTTCTGTAAAATAAATTTTTAAGGCCATGATGCCATCTAAATTCTGGCTTGTCGCTTTCTTTTAAGGGCAGGGTCAACCGATGTACCCGCCATCGGAATCACCTGATCTCGGCGCTCGACCTCAAGCTTTTTAAGATTTTCGTAATCGACCCAGTGAATACAGTCCACCGGACAGGTATCGATCGCCTCCTGCACCACATCTTCTGCATCCCCATCTTGACGAAAGACGCGAGAACGACCATGGCCTTCTTCAATATAAAAAGTATTGCGAGCCACCAGCGCACAGTGACGACAGCCAATACAGGTGACTTCATCGACATAAACGCCGCGCTGCCGAAACGCACCGCCCAGTTCTGGCTCTAGCCCTGAGCGGCTTTGCTGACTTCTTAAATGTCCACCCAACTCCGGCTCAGCACCTGATGTAGATGCTGCTGCCTCTCCAAAGTAGAAGCTGCCGGAGTGATCGGTATCATGGACTGACATTATGCGCTCCAGCGCTGCACCACAAGCCGAATGCTGCCATCTTCAGCCTTTGCTTCTTCAGCAACCTGAAAACCCTGAGCCTTTGTGGTACTCAAAACGGTGTGGTAAGCATATCGCTGCGTCACCATATTCAAAAACCGATCCACAGACCAAGCCTGCTGCCAAAAATCTAAATCCGTCACCAGCTCATACTCTTGACCGTTCCAGCTAAACCCAACCCCATAGCCATTACCTTGCTCAACCACCAGCGCTGCAGTTTCAGTTTTGCCTCGATAGCCGATTACAGGTTGAGGCCCCGCCTTCCAATCTAAGCCCAGATCGGTTAAGGCAGACTGCAACGCGGGTAGACTGCGAATTTTGGTTTTGATTTGGCTGAAGTGTGACATATCAAACTCTTTTAACTAAAGGAAAGATCAGAAAAACGGTTTTAAAATCTCTATGCCAAGGTTTCTACCACTGGCTAACTTCAGCCTTTGCTGAAGTGCTGTTGGAGGCTACAGCCTGCTGGGCAAAATACTCAGAAGTAGGCTCATAGCTCACCACCTGCCCCAAAAGCGCCTCAATGGCAGCAGTAACCTCTGCACAAGAGGAACCAATGATTCCGGTTACTTTTTCTTGAACACGTCCGTCGGGATAAATTATGAACTCTAAGGTTTCCATTAATACTGCATCCCATGCAAAAGACGTTACTGAACCTAGACTGCTTTACCATGCAGCCTGTTGTAGGAGAAGCGTTTGAGCGCGTTTGTGTAACACGCTTACGTAACAAGTTAAAGCATATTTACCTAAGTGTTGCGTACAAGGATAAAACTCGTCAAGGATTCTAGCCGATTTTATGGGCTTAAGCATTGATATTAAAAGCCTTTGACGTTTTGCTAAGCTTTCTAAACTTGACTCCCTCAAAAGCATCTAGAACAAATGGTGTTTGAAGGGTTTTAAGTAAGAGGGGCAACGCTAGAATTTTAGGTATAAGGGTTGACCGCTTTCGGATTACTATAAAAGTTGGTTTGCGTTAACGCGGTAGGCAATGCAAGTGAATCAGGCAGATGCCTGTAGGTTGGTTTAGCACCAAGGCTTCGTAGCCTGACGATTCTCTAAAGTGTGATGGAGCGCCTAGTCTCTTGGTAGACCATTGCATCTTTTAGTAGATACCCA
>JAGVDA010000109.1 GCA_020058975.1 Thermosynechococcus sp. WC_1
AATTTCTACATGATCTGTATGCGACTTATTTTGGAAGTGATAGATTACCCCAACCAAAGTCAGTACTGTGAATGTTGTTCCAAGAACAATCTTTTTCAAAAAATCCTCCCACTGGATTTACAAACTGTCGCAATCAGCTATGGCAAAGGCCGTGCCAAGATAAGAACGCATTGCCCAACGTGCCATAGAAGCTTTATTTAGGCGATTAGGCAAATCCCCGTGTAAGAATTTCAGGCTTTTAGTGTCTCTCTGGCCAAAACAACACCAAGATGAATTGAAAAGTGGTGCAAAAACACCAGAAAAATATCGCGGCCATGCACTATTTAAAAATATCGCATGCGATATTTTATGCGATATTTTTCCAGATTCTCAGACTCAGTAATTTCAAAGATTCAATCAGTTATGTGCTTTTCTTTTTTTGGCATAAAGGTTGCCTTATAGACTTTCATCTTGGTTAATTGACCTCGATATAAGTGAGTAAATTATTTGGAATTATTTCCGATAAGATATCGAAATCTATTGGAAATATATGAAAAATATTAAGTTTAAGACACTAACTGAAGTGCAGAGAATTTATTTTGCACATTTACTCACACTAAGACGGCCCAAATGGGAAGTCGATTCGAGTAGTGATGCTCTTATCGAAGCTAAAGTAGACCCGATACCTCATCAGGTTGAGGCGGCACAGTTTGTTTTTAGAAACCCTTTTCAAGGCGGCGTAATATTGGGTGATGAGGTTGGGCTTGGAAAAACAATTGAAACCGGCCTTGTCCTTAGCCAATTATGGGCAGAGGGAAAACGGAAGATATTAATTCTTGCTCCCAAATCATTAAGACATCAATGGCAAGATGAGCTTAGAGATTTATTTTACTTAGATAGTGAAATCATTGATACCAAGAGCTATAGCATGGTTGAAAAAGGAATTTATCCTGACCCCATAACAGCTACGCAGGGAATTTATATTACGTGATCGCAATTATCTTTTTCACGGTCTCTCCTTTTTTTGGTGGTTGGTTGACTTAAAATTGCATGAGAATTGTAATTCCGAGCGCAACGAAGAGTCCGCGAAAATCCTGACCCATTTCATCGGAATTTGCTTCAGCAGTTTTTCACCTAAGAAAACGGCAAGCGCATAGGATTTTTAATAGCCCTTAAAAATCCTAAAGTGCAAACAATGAAGCAAGCACCTTTCTGAGTCAGTGCTCACGTCATCTTTCGCTTAAAATTTTTATTCAAGGGGCAGACGAATAGCTTTTCCCTTACCTTTTTCCGTCGCGATAAATTCTAGCCATCGAACACCTTCCGTCTTGCTGGGGTTCCAATGAGAATGAATGGTACCGGCCGGAACAAGCAAGCTGTCGCCGGGTTTGAGTGTGACGGGCTCCTTGCCCTTCTCCTGAAAAACTGGTGTCCCAGAAATTACATAGAAGGTAACCGCTGCTGGATGGCGATGGAGGGGGTTAATGCCACCTGGCTCGTAACTCACGTCTATGACTATAAACTCCAAATTATTTATACCGTCCACTTCGCGCACGATGAGATCTTTAGACGTTACTCCAGATCTTTGTGAAAGAGCTTTTGAGCCTTGTGCGTGCGTTACCGGCGCAACAGCTAGAGCCGTCCCGAGCAAGCCACCAAGGGCGCCTTTTAAAGTCAGTTCGTTCATTGTTAATCTCCATTTTGACATTAGTTTATTCATTTTCAATCTCCATTTTGACATTAGTTTATTCATTTTCAATCTCCACTTCGAGGACTCCAACCTTAACGGTGTCGATCCTTATTAAATTCATTGCCTTTGTCATTTCCCCTAAGGGTTTCGTTGAGCCCCCGTCAAAGTTAATGCTGCCACAGGCTTACGGATAAAAATTCTTAGCCATAAAGATTCTCTCCTTGACATAATCGTAAGGCAAACGCATATTTCTCACCGTCAGGCTAACTTTAAATTATGGTGAAGGTATGACTAGTAAGATACCATCTTTGAACGGACTACGAGCCTTTGAGGTGGCCGGAAGGCATGGCAGTTTCAAAAGGGCAGCGGAAGAGTTGAATGTGACTCCGGCGGCGGTGAGCCACATGGTACGACTCCTAGAAGAGGAGCTTGGATTCACGCTGTTCCATCGTTACGCGAATAAGCTCGAACTCACCAATCAAGGTCGGGCATTTCAACCTGGCCTAACTGATGCTTTCGATGTAATTGCACGTCTCTCTGAACAAGTCGCATCGATGCAAGCTGGTCCGGTACTCACCGTTGGGGTCGCGTCGACACTCGCTTTAAATTGGCTGATTCCGCGCTTGAGGAAATTCAATCGCAACCACGCCGACGTTGAGGTGCGAGTCGCGAGCGGCGGCACAATGCTTCCATTGCGTGACGATTGGACTTGTACTGTACGTCGAGGATCGGGGAGTTGGCCTGGCTATCTTGCTGAAGAGCTATTTCCGTCGACACTGGTGCCAGTCTGCAATCCGGCAATAGCAAAAAGTTTGCGACGTCCGCGTGATCTTCATACTGCAACACTAATCGTCGTTTCCCATTTGCGTGAGCAATGGACTTGGTGGTTCGAGGCGGCGGGGCTTACCGGGTCAGTACAGCCAGCTAATGAGGTATCGTTCGAAAGCTCTCTGATGGCAATTCAAGCTGCCTTTGATGGAGTAGGAGTGGCCCTGGCCCAACTTCCCTATGTCAGTGACGCCCTAACAGCAGGCCGCCTTGTCGCCCCATTCTCGATCATCAATCGAAAGTACGAAAGTTGGTATCTAGCCTATAGGCCGGTACGGGAGAAGGACCCTGCGTACTTAGCCTTCCGCGATTGGATACATAGCGAAGCGGAGACTCAACGAC
Source organism: Thermosynechococcus sp. WC_1 (assembly GCA_020058975.1). Classification (GTDB taxonomy): domain Bacteria; phylum Cyanobacteriota; class Cyanobacteriia; order Thermosynechococcales; family Thermosynechococcaceae; genus JAAURS01. Next base: position 2,840 of record JAGVDA010000109.1, read on the forward strand.
AGGTATTTGAGAAACTGGGCCTGACACAGCCGCTGGCGGGCACGGCGACTCCAACCCTATAGCTCGCTTCACCACACAAAAGTCTTTTACGAATCTGTACATAGCGTAATCAACTGCTCATTTATGTCTGCGAGAACTTCCTCACTGTGTGCGTCGATAACCGCTTCAATAATATCAAAGGTGAAAGGCTCAATATACTGACCGCACTGAAGGACAGCAAAACAAAGAATGGACTCAGCCCAACGGTTGAGTTCACGGCCAATAGCGCGATGTTATAAGAGAGCCCTGTCAAAATAACCCATTTTTCAATTCTTTCAAATTTTGAAAAGTATCGGTACCAAGACAAGAGGTTTGATACCTGATCTTGAGGAATATGAATGGACCCGGTTGGTCCAAATCCACGTTCAGAACTAAGTACAGCAACGGAGAGATGAGCTGAACTCAATGCTTCTAGGTCGTTGATTCCATCTCCAACAAAACAGACTTTTTCTTGTTTTGATAGCTCACCCACCAATTTTTTTTTGTCTTCAGGAAGGAGGTTAAGAAAGACCTTTCTGAAGATACCTTTTTTTTCTCTAAGCTTGGCGGGCAATCGACTATCGCCAGTCGGGTGATTGCCAAGAATCAGCCTCCTATCGAGGCTGGCTTGCCACCTCTTTTGGAAGTGGCGAGTAAGATGATCGATGAGGCTGTACGTAAAGGCCATCTAGACCGAGCGTAAAACCCTAGAGATAGAACCAAGCTTTGAATTTTAAGACAAAGAATTACGATACAAATCAATAGCCCTGTTTACGCAGGGCTATTTGAATTTAAGCAGCTTTAGGTTTTGGAATAAACTTAGCTGATCTTTCCTGATAAAATGCTCTTAAATCATCACGGTCTTGAATGAGCTTTTTATTAAACTTCAAAAAATTTTTATAAAGTCGGTCAATCTCGGCTTTTAGAATTACT
>JAGVDA010000572.1 GCA_020058975.1 Thermosynechococcus sp. WC_1
AGGAGAATATTCAGGCGCGAATCAGAGGCAACCTACTGATGGCGATCGCCAACAAGTTTGGTCGCCTACTGATCTCAACGGGCAATAAGTCTGAGGTGGCGGTAGGTTACTGTACCCTCTATGGCGACATGAGCGGGGGACTGGCGGCGATCGCCGATGTTCCTAAAACCCGCGTTTACGAACTTTGTGAATGGCTCAATACTCCTGATAGCCAAGCCTGGGTGCGATCGCTTGTTCAGAATGCACAAGGCGAAATAATCCCCACCCATATTTTGACTAAACCTCCCAGTGCAGAACTCAAGCCAGGTCAGCTTGACCAAGATTCTTTACCCCCCTATGACGTGCTGGACGATATTTTGTATCGCTACATTGATGAGCATCAATCCCAGGCAGATATTGTGGCGGGGGGGCATGATGAGGCGATCGTGAGTCGGGTCTTAGGATTGGTGAAACGGGCAGAATTTAAGCGGCAACAGGCTGCCCCTGGACTCAAAATTACCGATCGCGCCTTTGGGACAGGCTGGCGGATGCCGATCGCCTCTCAGTGGGAAATGCAAACTTTTTAGCCGATCAGGAATGAGAATAAAATAACACCCAGGTTTTGTAGAGGCAGATTTTGCCGATAAATCTAGGATTTTCCAACGCAGTATCAGCTAAACCTGCCCCTACGCACATAAGGATTTTCTAAAAATTTGACGCTCAAAACGTTAGTCAATTGAAACCCCTCGGATGGTCGTGGGGCGACGTTGACCCACCAGAGGCGCTTGGGCTGCTACACGCTCCCGCTGGCGATGAATTAGAAAATGCTCTTGCCATAGGGCTGGCGCATTCAGCGTTTCGCCGCCGTGGTCTGTTAGGCGCTGGCGCACCTGGCACAGCACAGGGGTATTCACACACAGCCCAGAGATAATGACCTGGCCTTTGGTCAGCGCAGGCAGTTCCTTCAGTAAATCGCGCCCAGCCGCTTCTACGCCGTACTTTAGGCTTTCTTGGTCAACGGGGTTGACGATGCGCATTACAAACTGGCTCATGCACTGAGACAGCACATCAGAGTCTAGCTTGCCAGGGCGTTGGGTAATTAACCCCACCCCTAGGCCAAACTTACGCCCTTCGCTCAAAATAGTTCGGATGACGGCCTTACAGCGTGAAGGCTCATGGGCTGGGGCAAAGCGATGGGCTTCTTCTAGCAGCACAAATACGGGGTAAGGCAGATAGTTTTCATCGTCTGGCGTGAGCTTTTCCTTGACAGTGTTCATTCTGGCCTGGTTGGTTTGCCGCAGCAGCGCCGCACAGATCACCTGCTGTTCATCTTGGCTAATTTCGTTCATTTGCAGCACCGTGACCTGACCTGGCTCAAACAGATCTCTCGGGCCAAGGTGTTCAAAAGCATGAAAATATTCGGATAGCTCCAGTTTGCTTAGTTTCCAATCGAGTGCATCCGCAGAAGAACCCTGTTTCTCATTGCCGTTGTCATCCTGCACGATATCCGATTGAAACACCGCATGGCGCAGGTCGTTAATATCCCAGCGATCGCCCTTTTTAGACTTACGCATGAGGTTAAAGGCTTTGTTGAGAATCGACTGCTGGCGCTCACTCATCTCTGGCAGCAGCGCCATCACATCGCCGTAGTCAAGCGACGAGTAGCGAATGCGAATATCTTGAGGGTGCAGGATTTTTACCTGGGGTTCATAGCCATCTTCGCCCCGAAACGCCGGATTATTGCGCAACCCTTCTAAGGTGCCGTACTCCCCGTGGGGGTCAAAAATCATGACTGCTGCGCGGTTGTGAGGGCGCATGAGTTCTTCAACCAAAACCCCTGCCGTGTAAGACTTCCCAGAACCTGTCCCCGCCAGAATAGCCATGTGGGTACTCACCAGCTCTTTGACATCGAGCGAAATGGGAACCGCCTTCCCTTCTCGCAGCAGTAAATGCCCCACATGGGCAGAACCCACCGCACCCACGGGCTTTTTGTTCAAAATTCCGGTTAAGGAGACATCATCCGCCAAAAACACCTTTGCCCCTGGCTCTGGGGGGCGGCGTGGGTTCATAAACCCAAGGCTGGGGTGAAAGTAGCCAATCACCTCCACTGCAACTTCATAGATTTCTGGACTGGGGTACTTAAACCCAATCAGCGCAGCGATGGTGCTAGGGTCTATTTCGCTATCGGCAAAGATGCGATCAGGTAGATGGTCTACCAAGTGGCAACCCGAAATTTTGCCCAAAATATTGAGGGTTTCCCCCTCCGCATTTTCGACGCGGTAGTAGACAAACTCGCCAATTTTGATGTGATCGGTCTGGGCTGTAATAAAGACGTATTGATTGCCGCTTTCCCCTGGCCCTTTGACCGTGCCGATAATGTGCATTGTGTCTTTAGGCAGACGGGTAAGCGCCATGAATTCTCCTGTCAAGATGCGGTGATGCGTTGGAGTTTAGCACTTGGGTTTGGTTTGCGGATCGCCGTAGAATATCGCCTTAGGCTTTACCGTCTTGCTCAAGGCAGTGTTTTAGAAACGTCTCATAGCGCTTGGCGTACTCTGGGTTGCGCTGTTTCGCTTTGCCAATGGCGGCGATCGCCGCTGGTAATTCGCCCATCTGAAAATGCACATAGCCCAAGCCATAGTAGCTATTGGCATGATGATCGTTGAGGGCAATAGCTCGCTGAAATGCGGCGATCGCCCGTTGATAGTCTTGCTGATGGATGAGCGATAGACCCATGCCGTAATAAGCCAGCACATCTCTGGGGTCAAGGCGCGCCGCCTTTTGAAATGCCGCAACGGCACCGATAAAATCTTGGCTACGGTAAAAGACAGCGCCAAGGTTACAGAAGAGCGTTGACTGAGTGGGGCGAATCTCAATCGCCTGTCTTAGCGATGTCGCCGCATCTTGATACTGGGCAAGATAATACTGCGCGATACTTAGCCCATTAAGGGCCTCAACGGACTGCTTTTCTCTTTGCAGGACGCGCTTAAAATTATCCATCGCTCCTTCAAAGTTCTGCTGCTTTAGCTTAATCAGACCGCGCTGGAGCCAAACCTGAGTCCAGGACTGATCAGATTCGGTTTGGACATAGGTTGTGGTTGAGGACAGCGGCATTTTGAGCGTGGGGGGCGGCTGGATTGCAGTGAAGTCTTCAAGGTCTTCTGAGGTGGGATGAATCAGACCATCGCCAGACGAAGCTTGCTGACGGTCGAGATGGTTGGCTAAGGCTAAACCTTCTTTGAATAAGTAAGTTGTATTAACCAAAGCGTCTGGGTTTTGGCTTTGCATGACTAGGTGCCGTGAGGAGGTTTCGACGTCTTGCGCGAGATCTTCCATCGTTTTGCTGCTCTATCCTGTGTGTGCCTTTAATTCATTTAAGCGATGCTGCGCCCGATGGATTTGTTGATCCAACTCATGGGCCATCTCCGCAAAGAGATCTCTGCCCATGTGCTGCCCTCTCTTTGCCTTTATTTGTAGCTGAAAAAGGTCTGTTTTTTCTAGTCTTTTAATTTTTTTCTCAATATTTGCCAGCCGCTGCTCACTTTGCACAATTTGGCGAATGGTGCGAATGAGTTCGGCGTTGAGATCTTCGCCTTGCACCGATTCAGGATCATTAGACCAGTCTAGAAACAGCGTCTTCAGTCGCTCAAGATCGCCACATTCGTAGGCTCGATTTGCCTCTGCCATCAATAATTCCCGCCTTGCACGGGCTTCTGGCTCAGTGGCGAGGTCAGGGTGAATGGCTTTGGCAAGCTGGCGATAGACTTGCTTCAGTTCACTGGAGGGCTGGAAGGGGTGAGCCGAGGCCAGATAGGCCATATATTCTTCAATTTGGGCTTCAATG
>JAGVDA010000180.1 GCA_020058975.1 Thermosynechococcus sp. WC_1
AGAAACGACGTTGCCCGACGGCAGAATTTCAAGCCCCTAATGTTTAATGGCAGTAAGACTCTTTGACATAAAAACGCTGTACTGATCGTAATGCCGCTCTATCTCTCATCAAGAAAAACCCCTAGCAAGGTTGCTAGGGGCTAATTTGTGCATTCTTGCCCATCATTCCAAATGCTTTTGAAATAGACATCAGCCTTCAGTATGATTTACGATGCTGAGTGACTTTAGCTAACTGGCTTACGACGCTGCTCGATGAGATGCAGCGGAAGGCTAAGTACACAGCAAAATGTCAGAATGTACGAAAGCAGCATTAAGATGCGAAGGCTGCACGCTGGCGAGCCAGGGGATGCTGTACACAGCTGCTCACCCCAATGGGCAAAACAGTACACCAACCAATACACAAAGGTTAAGCGAGTCAAGGTTTCTTGCGCTGCTTCTGCATCAGAGGGATCTTCGATAGGCGATCGCCCATAAAAATAGAGTCCAGCTACTGACGCAACACAGGAAACGAGAAGAACACAATCGTGCCAGGATAAAGTTGGCATAGGTAACGCGCTACAAAAAGAGACTGCACTGTAATCGCTAGTCTAAAAGATGGTGCGGTAGCGCTCCCTTAAACCCTCACAAATCTCAACTTTCAAAGGGGGGGCAAAGAGGGAAAAATCAATGGAATGCTCAGCAAATAAGCCTTTATAGCCTGTTAAGTTTTATGGAGAGTCTGCCGTTTCTGCAACTGTCTCAAGGGCACCTGCAAATTTTAGAAACCTGCCCTCGAAAGTTTCAATCCATTTTTTTAGATAACTTAACGTTACCGCAGCCTTCTCTAGCGTCAGAAAAACAGGAGCTAGGCAAACAGTTTCATCAACTGATGCAGCAGCAAGCGCTAGGTTTAGAGATTCAGCCTCTGCTAGACGATAGCCCAAAGCTGCAAGGGTGGTTTCAGCACTTTCAAGATTCACCGCCACTCTTAATGACGGGGGAATTTCGCCAAAGCGAATACCAATGTACCCTACCGCTGGAAGGGTTTACGCTGACTGCGGTATTTGATCTGCTGATTCAAAGTGGCGATCGCGCCCAAATTGTAGACTGGAAAACCTATCGTCGTCCGCTTCGTACTCAGGCCATCCAGCAGCACTGGCAAACGCGGCTGTATCTATTTATGGCGGCAGAAGTGCTGGGGTATGCAACTGATCGCATTTCAATGATGTACTGGTTTGCAGAATCTACGCCAGAAGACAGCAAACCTGCTCAGAACTGGCTATCTATACCTTACTCTGAGTCTATGCATCAACAGACTCGAGAGACTTTAGAAAAACTGCTGGTGTCTCTACGAAGCTGGATGCAGGACTTTACGACGAAGCATCAAAGCTTTCCCCAAGTTGCGCTAAGCGCTCAAAAGTGTTGGTCAAAGACACAGTGCTGCCCATTTGTAACCCACTGTCACCGCACGCCGGATAGTGCCACAGATTTAGAAGATTTGACGAACTTAGGGGTGATCGCAGAAGTTTCGCTTGATTAGCTGAAATCAACTGAGCATTTTTTGCTTCAGCAACAGCCAAATAAACGGCAGGTCATTCACCAGATATCGTTTCCAGAGTCGTTTTGGCTCCATCACCAAACGGTACAGCCACTCAACGCCCATCACGCTCGCCAACTGAGGGGCGCGTGGAACTAAGCCTGCCTCAAAATCAATGGTTGCGCCAATCGCAAAAATAATGTTGACAGACGTTAGATACTGCCGATATTGGCTAATCCACTGCTCCTGTTTGGGCGCTCCCACCCCAATGGCTAAAACCGTTGCGCCCGACTGATTAATGCGCGTAACAATACGCCGACATTCTTCTTCATCTTGGTCAAATCCAAAGGGAGGAGAGTAGGCGTCTATGACCATCTCACGATCAACCTTCTTATTGATATTTGCTTGAGCTTGGGTAGAGGCGTCTCCCATACCGCCCAGCAAAAATATGGTCATTTCTAAGTTATCTTTATGATGCTGATAAAACGCAGGAAATAAGTCTGAGCCAGAGATTTTTTCGACAATAGGTGAACCTAAAAATTTAGAGGCGAAGAATAGAACTTGGCTATCGCATAGCTTATAGTCTGCAATGCTATAGGCACGTCCAAACTCTCGGTTTTTTCTGACGTTGATGAGATGGTCAACATTGGGGGTAAAGACGGTTCCCTTATGAAGATTGTTGAGAAAATCATTCATAGAAAGATTGTCAATGGGCACACCCAAAATATCAACCTTCCCCGTTAGGCAAAGTTCTGGACTAGGCGGCTTGAGGTGATAGCCCTGCACTGGGCCAGTTCTAACCCGCTCTAAAAAAATGGAGGTATCAATGACATCAATTGATTTAGCTACAACCATTTGCTCAAGCGATCGGCCAACCTCAAAAATAGAATGAAGCAAAATCTCTGAATTTAAATCTTGAGTAGACTGATGAATTAAATCACCTCTGACTTTGACAAAATCAACATTCAGCTTTTCCCACTGAATAAACGTGAGGTAGTCGTTGGCAAAATTATCTAGAATAACAGTACAGCCAATTTGCCTAAGATCTTGAATAAGGGCAGTGTAGCTTTTGATATCCTTTGAAATATTTTTCTCAGAAAATTCTAGATGAATTCTGCTGGGATCAATGTGATGGTCAGCAATTAAATCATAAATAAATGTGGCAATTTGACGATCTTCTAATACCTCTCGTGACAAATTAACAGAAAGCGTGGAGCCAGGGTTGCGATCTAAAACGCCTGCAGTTTTCTCAAGCACAAATCGATCAAGCCACTTTTCTAAACCCCCTTCAAAAATAGAGGGCATAAAGTCTCGAGGGCTTCTGAGGGAACCACTGGGCGATCGCCACCGCAGCAAAATTTCGTTATGGAGTACGGTTCCACTCGGCAGGTCATAGACAGGCTGAAACCACAGCTCAAAGGGCTTGGTTTTTAGAGGAGAGACTTCATGCCGAGAAAACGTTTGCATTTAGGAAGATTCTATTTTCAGGCGTAGGGAGAAAAAAGATTTGCGAATACAGACAGATAAAGAGGCAGCTAAGCATTATAAGGTTGCTTGAAGTCAGGTGGTTGTAGGCGACACCATTCCCCACTGTTAGTCTTCCCTAAAGTCAGGTTAATATTTCTGTTCTTAAGCAAAAATGTAGTAATCATTCCAACATTCATAGAAAAAGTTTCGCAAATGTTACAAATGCTGGGCACATCGGTTGGATTGTGGCTGATTTGAAGGCAGCAAAGAGAAATTTTGCTTAAATTCCGTGGCTCTTGCCCACCACCCAATGACGGCGAAAAAATTTAGAGAGTGACTGCTCATCTAAGCGTAGGTAAATCGGTCGTCCGTGGGGGCAGGTACGCGGGTGCTGGGTTTGCTGCCACTGATCGAGCAAGACCTGCATTTCACTTAGAGATAAGGTCTGACCGTTACGGATGGCGCTCCGGCAGGCGGTAGCAACCAGGGCGGGCTGCGGGTCAGTACAGTGGCTTAGCTCATAGATAGCCTGAAGACAGTCTGGTCGCGCAGCCAGAATTTTAGGCGCGGTGCGAACCACCCAAAGATCTGATCCAAACGGTTCGGCAGGTAGACCCAGATGGGTTAGGTTTTGAAGTTGCGCTGGGCTGAGGTGATGCAGCGTGAGAGGCGTTTCTAGGTTGATGATCTGCCAGTCTTGACACAGCTTTTCGTACAGCACACGTTCATGGGCAATATGCTGCTCGACAAGCCATAGACCTGCAGGATGTTCTGCCATGATGTAGGTCTGGTGAAGTTGGGCGATCGCCCGTAATGCCCCCAACGGCAAACCCTCAGAAGCTGACTCTGGAGAAGCATCAGGGAGATTATCAGAAAGGCTAAGCGATGGCGTCAACGCATAGCGACCCTTGCCCTCAGCACTTTTTAAGAACTGACGCATCTGCAACCCGGATGGGTCTGGAGATGTTGAAAGATTAAGAACCTGATGAATGCCATGAGTAATCTGCTGTTTCCAAGCCTCAAGCTGATGGAGATAGATATGAGACTTAGAGGCGGTTCGATTCCAATCTACGCAGTCTGCCGAAACCTTAAGCTGAATCCAGCACAACGGGTGCCGATGGCGTGGCAGCATTTGGCGAAAGGCGTTAAGAATGTTTTGTTCTAGAGATCCCCACTGCTCTGAGGGTGATTGAGCATTCACGCTAACACGACGACCGTTAACGGCAACGCGCACCCAGTCCGGACGATGGCGATGGTAGCGATCGGGAAGTCCGACCAGAACCTCTAGAGTGGCTTTCGAGAGAGCCAAAGGGCTGGCTGCATTTGCGTCGGGGATCTCAACGGTCAACGTTTCGTAGCGCAGATCTTCGGGCTTCAGCTTTGGGATGAGCTGAAGCATAATGTCTTTGGCATTTTGGCCTGGAGCAATGCTAAACCAAGGTCGATGGTTGTGATAGGTCTGCCAAGTCACCTGCGGATGACAGAGGGCGTAGTCACCTATCATGGTCTGAATGCCTGAGAGGTGATGATGGGCTGGGGTAATGACCTGCTGACGAGAAGGCCAGGTTTCAAATAGTTGGGTTACGGTTACGGTAGTGCCTGCTGCCATCGCAATCTCTGCGGCTTGGACGACAGTGCCCATCACATCGTAGCGAACCTGCCAACCTGTAGAAGACGTTTGGGCACGACTGCAAATTTCGAGCGTCCCCAACTGGGTCAGACTGTGGAGGGCTTCCCCGCGAAACCCTAGGGTGTGCAGGGCGCTCAGATGCTCGAAGGTCGAAATTTTGCTGGTGGTGTGGGGCAGGGCAGCCTGCTGGAGGTTTGCCCAGGTGAGTCCAACGCCGTTATCTGCGACCTCAACTTTGCCAAGGTCAGGCCAAAGAGAAATGGAAATTCTGGTGGCGGCGGCATCGAGGGCGTTATCAATGAGTTCTCTAACCACAGCCCCTAAAGAGTCGATGACCTCTCCGGCAGCAATGCGATACACAAGTTCAGGATGCAGTGGCTGGATGACGTTGCCCATACCCTCAGTTTAATGAACCATTGAATGAACTGGTAGGCGGGCGGCGCGGCTTCTTTTTAAGAACGGTGGGATCTTCTCGGAGTGTGGCGCAGACGGTCTGAATGGTTTGCTCTAGGATGGCGACGGGGAGTTCGGCATCGGCTTCAAAGGCGATCGCCAGTTGCCTCTCTTGGGTCAACGGCACCAGATAAAACTCTAGGTAAGACATACCGCCATTTTTAGGCTGCATC
>JAGVDA010000226.1 GCA_020058975.1 Thermosynechococcus sp. WC_1
GATTAACCGTACCCAAATTCTTAATCAGGCGATCGCATTAATTCTAGATGACACGCCATAAGCAAACATCTCTAGGGAACGCTAGATCGTAAAGCGCTGGAGTCACTATGAAATTCAAGCATTCTCAGTCTGTAGTCTGGATAGTGGGGGTTGCGGCGATCGCCCTTTCCGCCTGTGCCAACCCCGTTGCCGAAACCTACAAAAAAGGGGTAGACGGCGGCGAAAAAGCCATCGAGAAAGCCCGTGACGTTCAGCAAACCGTCGATCAGACCCAGAAAACAATTGAACAGCAGGCAACAGAAGCTGAAGGCAGCCCCAAAAGTCCGTAGCCGTCCGCGCTAGCATAGGTAGTATGCCTATCATCGTTGCAGACTGTCTCTCTAAAGTTTATCCCGTTGCCATTAAGCAACCCGGACTGCGCGGCACCCTGTCGCACTTTTTTAAGCGCCAAAATCGGCTTGTAAATGCCGTCAAAGACGTGAGCTTTGAAATTCAACCCGGAGAAGTGGTGGGATTCCTTGGCCCTAATGGAGCAGGTAAAACCACCACGCTCAAAATGCTGACGGGGCTGATTCATCCCTCTAGCGGTCGAGTGCGGGTAGCAGACAATATTCCCTTTCAGCGGAATCGGGCATTTCTCGAAAAAATCACCCTCGTGATGGGTCAAAAGCAGCAGCTCCTGTGGGATTTGCCTGCAATGGACTCGCTACGGATTAATGCGGCGGTTTACGGCATTAGCGATCGCGAGTTTAAGCGGCGCATTGGCGAACTCACCGAAATGCTTTCTCTCGAAGAAAAGCTGACTCAGCCTGTGCGAAAGCTTTCTCTTGGGGAACGAATGAAAGCAGAACTATTGGCGGCGCTGCTCCATCAGCCCCAGGTTTTGTTTTTAGATGAGCCAACCCTTGGGCTAGACGTAAACGCTCAGGTCAGCGTTAGAGAATTCTTGAAGTCTTACAACGAACGCTTTGATGCCACCATTCTGCTGACCAGTCACTACATGGCAGACATAACGGCACTGTGCGATCGCGTTCTCTTAATTCATCAGGGGCAGCTCATCTACGACGGCGCATTAGATGGCTTGCTAGATCATTTTGCACCCTACCGTCAGGTCAAACTAGAGCTAAAGCAGACAATGCCAGAAGCCGAGCTTGCGCCCTACGGCGAAATCGAGTCTATTTCTGGTCGAGAAGTGTGCTTTATTATCCACCGCGAAGATCTAACCCGTGCCGTTGCCAAACTCTTGGCAGAACTCCCCGTCTGCGATCTGACGATCACCGACCCACCCATTGAAGAAATTATTGGTCGTGTATTCAAAGCAGGGATAGTGGAATAATGCAGATTCTCCATCAGTCCAAGGTGTTTTTGTCGGTGTACTACGCCTATATGGTGGAATACCGCGCTGAGCTAATTTTGTGGGTACTCGCCAATTCTATGCCCCTCATTATGATGGGGGTTTGGACTCAGGCAGCGGCAGACGGAGGGTTTTCGCTGTCGGCGATTGACTTTGCCCGCTACTTTATCTGCGTGTTTTTAATCCGGCAGCTCACCATTGTCTGGGTGGTCTGGGAATTTGAAAAAGAAGTGGTGGAAGGACGGCTCTCGCCACGGCTGCTACAGCCCATTGACCCCGTGTGGCACCACGTTGCAGGGCATGTTGCAGAACGCTTTGCGCGGATGCCGTTTACGTTTGTGCTAATGGCGCTGTTTTTTGTGCTGTATCCTCAGTCATTTTGGGTGCCTAGTGGGGGCGGTGCGGTTTTGGCGATCGCCGCCATTATCCTCGCGTTCATCCTGCGGTTTTTGATTCAGTACACCTTTGCCATGTTTGCCTTCTGGACTGAGAGAGCCACCGCGATCGAGCAGTTTTGGTTTTTGTTTTACTCGTTTTTGTCGGGCATGATAGCGCCCCTCAACGTCTTTCCTGAAGGCGTGAAGGCCGTGGTGATGTGGACACCGTTTCCCTACCTGATTTATTTTCCTGCGAGTTTGCTGGTAGGATTACCCGTCAATGTTGGGCAAGGTTTTGGCGTAATGCTTGCCTGGAGCGCTCTATTTTGGATGGTCAACCGCTGGCTATGGCGGCGCGGGTTAAGACACTATTCGGGGATGGGGGCTTAAACAAAGGATTTGAGGCTGCAATGTTCGGTCACATAAACGATGAAAACCGACCATAAATTCAATCAAATACAATTAAGAAGATTATTATTTTTCAAAATAAAAAAGAATTTAATTTTTATTTAATCTCTCTTGAGAGAATATTAATTTCTCATATCAGAGGGGAATCATGAGAAAGTAAATCGGCGGGGAACATTCTATGCTACAGAAGTCTACGAGCGCGATTCAAAAGCCAGAAGCTACTTTTCCAAAGGTTGTAACGCACTCGCTTTTAGCAACAACCGCCTTGCGGATTCGACAGTCTGTCAAACTAGAAGACCTTTTTGAAAAGACGGTTGCTCAACTTCGGCAGACATTAAACGCAGATCGCGTTTTGATTTATCGCATCGAAGCTGATGGGTTAGGCGCAGTGATAGAAGAATCTACTGCGAAAGACTACCAGACTCTAAAGGGAAAAACCGTTTATGACCCTCACTTTTCTCGTTATTGGCAGCCTCTTTATGAAAGAGGTCGGATTCAATCTATTGCAGATATCCACTCAGGAAACATCAGCAAATGCTACGCCAAGTTTTTAGATCAGTTTCAGGTTAAAGCCAATTTAGTCGTGCCCATTTTACAAAATCAGGCAGGTACCTGGGAGCAGCGTTCCCAAGCTGAGCTAGAAAACGAACCAGAAGGTCATTCTTTGCGGCTTTGGGGACTGCTAACGGTGCAGCAATGTTCAGCCCCCCGCGAGTGGAGTTCTTCTGATATTGATCTCGTCGATCAAATTGCGCTACAGATGGAGCTTGCCATTCAGCAAGCAGAGCTTTGCAAGACCGTGCAAAAAGAAGTTGCTTTGCGTCAATTGGCTGAAGCAAATCTGTTCCCCAGTTGCAGAATGGCTGATGGAATGGAAGTATCGGGGCTTTCGGGCATGCCTCTGATGGAACTTTATCAAATGAAAGGATATCGGTGAGCTGGGTTTGGGCTGAAAGGCTGGAGGGCGATCGCAGTGTGTTGATTCAGTCAGGTGACGCC